>CAIRSO010000423.1 GCA_903881215.1 uncultured Bacteroidia bacterium | reverse complement strand
ATTTTGGGGCATTATTATATCTCTCCTGAATTGCAGGATCTTTCTGATTTTTTGGGCGATTCGCTTGCACTGGCTCAGCAGGCTTTAGCAACGAATGCGGATATAATATTGTTTGCAGGTGTCCATTTTATGGCAGAAACAGCAAAAATTCTTAACCCCGGGAAAAAGGTGCTTGTTCCGGATATGCTTGCCGGCTGTTCCCTGGCCGATTCTGCACCTGGTCCTGAATTTGAGCAATTTATCCTGCAGCATCCTGGTCATGTGGTAATTTCCTATATCAATTGTTCGGCCGAAGTTAAGGCTCTTTCCGATGTGATTGTTACATCTTCCAATGCCAGACGGATCGTTGAGTCATACCCGCCAGAACAAAAAATTATCTTTGCCCCAGATAGAAATCTTGGAAATTACCTCAATTCAGTAACTGGCCGAAACATGGTTCTGTGGGATGGAGCCTGCATGGTTCATGAAAAATATTCTTTGGAAAAGATCCTCGATCTCAAATTGAAACATCCGGATGCTGAATTGATTTCGCATCCAGAGTGCGAAGGTCCGGTATTATTGGTATCTGATTATATTGGTTCTACTACGGCTTTACTTAAATACGTTTCACTAAGCGATGCCCGAAAATTCATCGTTGCCACCGAAAGCGGTATTCTTCACCAGATGAAATCCAAATGTCCGGACAAAATTTTTCTTCCCGCTCCTTCCATCGATGCAACATGTGGATGCAATGACTGTAGTTTCATGAAATTAAATACATTGAAAAAAATCTATCTTGCTTTACTTTATGAGCAACCTGAGATTATAATGGATGAAGTGTTGATGACAAAAGCAAAAAGGCCAATGGCCAAAATGCTGGAACTATCAATTTAGTTCCTATTCCCTAGGTTTTGAGCGGTTTTAATTCGAGGAAACAAGGTAATCTCCTTAAAATTTCTTTTCTTTGTCGCAAAGATTTGAGCATTACTTTGATCTTTATTTAGTAATTGTAATTTGAATGAGAAAATTTAATTTTTGGGTCCCGGTCCTATTTTTTGTAATGGTTTTATCCATTCTTTCCTGCAAGAAAAGTACTGACACTACTACAGAAACTGTTGTTACACCTCCGAACGTTTTCAACGGCAGCATCAACGTCTATTCAAGCGGGAACGATACTTTACTTCTGCGTTTTTTAAATGGCAAATACAATACCATTTCCGGCAATATTATTTTATCATCATCTGATCCGATTGATTATAAGAAGTATTTTGTCAATCTCCAAATGATCAAAGGATCTATCACTTTGAACAAAATTCCCAACAAAGACCTTTCATTCTTCTCTACTCTCAGAAGTGTTCTTGGTAGTTTTCAGATTTCTGCATGTCCTGAGCTGACTTCTTTTACCGGAGTAGCATCTTTGGATACTATTGGCTCAGCAATTATCGTGGAAAGAAACCCAAAACTTCGGAATTTTACGGGCTTAGAAAGAGTTGTTAAAGTTGCATCAATTTCCGCAATTGCGAATCCATCACTCGTTTCCTTTGCAGGATTGCAAAATTTAGTAACCATCCTGGGAACGCTCGGAGTTTCGCAAAATCCTGCACTTCCATCATTAACTGGTCTTACAGGCTTGATTACTATAGGCGGTGATTTGAACTTAACCGAAAATCTTAACTTCAGTGGCTTTAGCGGATTGGCAAATTTAATTGAAGTAACGGGGAGCATATCATTGACTTCGTTACCTACCTTAAATAGTTTGTCCAATCTCATACCTGTCAATGATACCATTAATTCTTTGTCGATTGTTGACTGTAACAGTCTAACTAATTTACAGGGATTAAATAATATTCCATGTATTAAAAACAATTTGAATATAGTTTCGTGTTCCAATCTCCTGAATTTGAATGGTCTGACAAAGATCGATACCATCAGAGGTGTAATTGTCCTGAATAAACTTGCAAACTTTAACTCCTTTAGCGGATTGGGTGGTGTGAAATACATCAAAAAAGATGTTAGGATTTCTGAGTGCAATAGTTTGACAAACATGACCGGAATGGTTCTGCTCGATAGCATCGGAGGTGGCTTTGTGGTTCAGGACAATGCAAAGCTTCTAAATTTCAATGGATTGGTAAAAGTGAAAACCATCAAAGGCAAAGTTGAAATTCTGGAAAACAGTTCTTTGAATTCACTCGATGGATTGGAGAATTTGAAGAACCTAAGAAATTCAATTGATATTTATTACAATTCTAACTTGTCCAGTTATTGTGCTATAAAATCCTTGACATTAGCGGGCACTGCATATATTAGTCAGAATAAATATTCGCCTTCCTGGGCACAGATTAAAGCAGGGAGTTGCTCAAAATAAAAAAACACCCGGGAGGGTGTTTTTTTATTTATGACTATTTGATGATATCAGTCCATCCAAAAATGTCTTCCTCCGTTCCATATTGAATACCCCGCAACTTCTCATACAGTTTTAAACTGATCTTGCCGGGCTCAGTGCCATACAGGTATTCTTTGTCCAAATCCGCGTCATAAACCCTTTTGATAGGTGAAATTACTGCAGCAGTGCCACATGCTCCAATTTCATCAAACTCGGCAAGCTCTTCAACAGGAACCGGTCTCACTTCAACTTCCAATCCCATATCTTTGGCCAGTTCCCTTAAACTCATGTTGGTGATCGAAGGTAAAATTGAGGTCGATTTCGGCGTGATGTATTTGTTCCCCTTTATTCCAAAAAAGTTAGCCGGTCCGCATTCATCAAGGTATTTTTTCTCTTTTGCATCGAGGTATAAAACAGCAGAAAACCCATTGGAATGTGCTCTGTTTCCAGATACCAGACTTGCCGCATAATTGCCACCAACCTTGATTTTTCCTGTTCCCAAAGGTGCAGCGCGATCATATTCGCGGTAGATAACCAAGTCTGTAGGTTTAAAACCCTCCTTGAAATAGGGCCCAACAGGCATAACGAAAATCATGAAAAGATACTCGTCAGAAGGTTTTACACCAATTTGGGCACCTGTGCCAATTAACAATGGGCGAATATATAAGGAAGCTCCGGATTCGTATGGCGGAACATACTTTTCATTTAGTAGGACAGCCTTTTTCACTGCATCTGTAAAGAGCGTTTCAGGAACCTCGGCCATCATAACCCCGGCAGCACTTCTTTGCATCCTTCTGGCATTTTCGATCATTCTGAATACACGGATTTTGCCATCTTTGCCGCGGAAAGCCTTGAGTCCTTCAAACGCTTCCTGACCATAATGTAGTGAGGTGGCAGCCATGTGAATAGTCAGATTTTCTGAATCACTAACTTCCAATTCTCCCCATTGTCCGTTTTTAAACCAACAACGTACGTTAAAATCTGTTTTGCTGTAGCCAAAACCCAAGTTCTTCCAGTCTATAGGATCCATAGTAAAGATATTTACCACAAACTT
>CAIRSO010000422.1 GCA_903881215.1 uncultured Bacteroidia bacterium | reverse complement strand
CCACAGTATAAACCCGGATTTATAAATAAGACTACCACGAACAAAGTTTATAGCACTTTAATGTATTAACTTTAAACTGTCCAGAGTCAGTGTTTCGTTAGTAATCTGATTCGGAGGATGATAATAACTATAATATGTCATTCCACTGTCTGCTTTGAACGTAGCACTCCATTTATATGTTCCATTAGATGCCACCATTTCCCTTTTTACTTCTGCCTGAGAAACATTCTGATATCTTTCAAAATTGCAATCCATGAAGGAAATAGAAGATGATCCGTCTTCAATTGCCTCCAGATAGCTTATACTGTCTGAAAAAACAATTGTCTGACCTGCCACTTTAAGAGTTGCATTCAATTGAAGTCAAGTATCCGAACATCTCAATTATATTTGGGATCAGGCTATCGAGCTAACAATGGTTACCCTGTCTCTGATCATTTCAATGTTAAATAATTAAAATTTGCTTTAAAGCTTGGAGTTGACTTCCCAATAGGAGATAAAACCAGGTTTGGGCATGATGAAAATGCAGAGATTATGGAAATTATCGGGGAAGTTTCAGGAAAAGATGCAATAGTAGTTGCCGATTTCAGCATATTGGCATGAACAATAGTTGATACTGCAATTAAGTAGTATCATTTGGGGATACTCTTTAGGCCATATCACTGAAGCCCTGTAACCAGGCATATCCCGTTATCAGATAATTGACCTGAAATAGTCTATTGTCTTAATCAGCCCTTCCTCGAGTTCGATTTTAGGGGCCCAATCGAGTTCTTTTTTTGCGAGGCTTATATCAGGCTGACGTTGCATTGGATCGTCGGGAGGTAAAGGCATCTTTACAATTTTTGACCGCGACCCGGTAAGTTTAATAACTGTCTCAGCCAGTTGCATTATAGTGAATTCATGAGGGTTCCCAATATTTACAGGACCAGTAAACTCATCTCCTGAAGCCATCATTCGTATCATTCCTTCAACCAGATCATCAACATACTGAAAACTTCGGGTCTGTTGTCCTTCTCCATAAATTGTGATGTCGTTGTTCTGAAGTGCCTGTACAATAAAATTTGATACTACCCTGCCATCATTTGGATGCATTCGCGGACCATAAGTATTGAATATTCTTATAATCTTGATCCTGACGTTATTTATTTTGTGATAATTCACAAACAGGGTTTCAGCTGCTCGTTTTCCCTCATCATAGCACGACCTTTCACCTATTGGGTTAACATGTCCCCAGTAAGTTTCGACCTGAGGATGCACCAGGGGGTCGCCATAAACCTCGCTTGTTGATGCCTGCAGGATCTTTGCCCTTATCCGTTTGGCAAGACCGAGCATATTAATGGCACCCATCACAGATGTTTTTATTGTTTTTATGGCGTTGTACTGATAATGAATGGGTGAAGCAGGGCATGCCAGGTTATATATTTCATCAACTTCGATAAAGAATGGCATAGTAACATCGTGCCTTATCAATTCGAAATAAGGATTATCAATATGATGAACAATATTCTGCTTTTGTCCGGTAAAATAATTATCTAAACAAATTACTTCATTGCCATCTCTAAGCAGACGATCACAGAGATGTGATCCGACAAAACCGGCCCCGCCGGTAACCAAAACTTTCTTTCTGATCATTTCTGGTAATTATTGTTTATGAAATAACATATCTGTTGCAGAGTTGATTTTAAGATCTTTTTTCAGAACGGCGAAACCCTCAACGAAGTTAATTAATCAGATTAAAGTATCTATCCCTATACAGAAATAATCAAAACCATTACGTTTCATCTCAGCTCTGTCGTATATATTACGTCCGTCGAATACTACAGGAGAGTTCAACAGTTTCTTAACTATCTTAAAGTTAGGGAATCTGAATTCCGGCCATTCTGTTATCATGGCAAGGCAATGAGCATCGATAAGGGTTTCATACTGATCTTCACAATATGTAATTGT
>CAIRSO010000421.1 GCA_903881215.1 uncultured Bacteroidia bacterium | reverse complement strand
GTATTCATCGAGAGTTGTTGAGCCCTTTATTCCGGGCACTGCCTGAGTGACTTTCCCTGATCTGTCTACAGTGACCTCAACAACAACCCTGCCTTCGCCCTGGTAGTCATATTTCGGTTTTGGGAGCTTTTGGAAGCCTCTGCCCGTTAATTCATATGAAATTCCTTTGTCGCCAAGTCCGCTGCCTTCACCCCTTACATTTGAATCTACTGATCCCCTGGGATCACCCTGATTTCCAGTGCCACCCGCAATTCCCTCGCTGGTAGAATTTGTGCCGGCATTTTTAGAGTTCGCAAGGGCATTTTTTGTCCGGTTCATTATGTCAGACTGGCGTTGCTGTTCAGCCTCTATTCTTTTATTTTCTTCATCCTCCTGCTTCTTCCTGATCTTTTCAGCTTCACGGTCAGCTCTTATCTTCTTATCTGCTTCAATCTTTTCAATCCTTTTCTTTTCAGTTTCAGGATCAACTTTCTTTACTTCAGGAGCCTCTTCTGTATTTTGTGTGAGAAGGGATTCTTCATCAGCTTTTTTTGATTCATTAGCGGGAGGGGGGGCTGATTTCTTTACCTGTACAGCGGGAGGTGATGGCTCTATCATTCCAAGTCCCGTTTCATCCGTACCGAAGTTTACAAGTATACCTTCCTCTTTTTCAGGAGGAGGAGGAACAGAAAAACTGGCAAGTATGAGTACGACAAACAATACGACATGTATTATTACAGTCCCTGCCAATCCTTTCCCCCTTTCAGAAGGCAAATTGCGGAGTTCGTTATTTGGGTGAGGTTGCAATTATCAGCTTATAATTATTCCTTTGTGCTATATCTAAAACCTTAACAACATTTTCGAAAGGTACTGATTTATCAGCATGAAGCGAGATGTATGTATCGGGGCTGTTTCCAAGTTTTTGCTTTAAGATGCTTTCGATCTGATCTATAGCAACAGGTTGCTTTTCAATATAATAATTAAGATCCCCGGTGATTGAAACCGTTGTGAGTGGTTTGGCAGAGGTCTGATTGCTGCCCTTGGGCAATAGTAGTTTTATGGCTGAAGGGTGGACCAGCGTGGAAGTAAGCATAAAGAAAATAAGCAGGTTGAAAACGACATCAGTCATCCCCACCGAACTGAAGTTGATACTGATTTTATTTCTTTGTGAGAGCGCCATTTCAACACTATTTTTTTATTGGTTCATTTAAAATATCCATAAATTCGGTGAGTGTAGCCTCAAGGTTAAAGACCACCTTTTCAACTCTCACTACCAGTGTATTATAGGCGAAGTATCCAAGGATACCAACGATAAGCCCGGCTACGGTTGTAATAAGAGCTGTATATATTCCATCCGACATCATTGATACTTCAATATTGTTTCCGGCCTGGGACATGGCATAGAATGACTGTACCATACCTATAACCGTACCAAGGAATCCAAGCATGGGTTCAGCGCCTGTAATTGTAGCAAGAGTAGGAAACCCCTTTTCAAGTTTTGAGATTTCAAGTTTTCCGACATTTTCAATCGCTGTACTAATATCCTGCAGCGGCCTTCCAAGCCGCGTAATGCCTTTTTCTACCATTCTTGCAGAAGGGCTGTCGTTTGATCTGCAAAGAGTAAGAGCTGCATCTATCTTGCCGTCATGAATATAATCTTTTATCCTGTTCATGAAGTTGG
>CAIRSO010000420.1 GCA_903881215.1 uncultured Bacteroidia bacterium | reverse complement strand
GTTTATCTTAAGTTGATACTTCTGAACGACCACCATTCACGGAAATAAAACTAAACAAATCAGTTTTAGGGGACAATATGTACGCTCAGAGAGTTGAGAATTGCAGGGTCTGATGCCGTAAAAGAAAACTCATTTTTCCCAAGACGAAACATCTTCTTCAACTCGTTTTTAGTACAGGTAACAACACAAGATGTTTGACTAGATTCTATCTGCAATCCGTTTAACAGATTACCATTAAGAGTAATTTCCGGTGTTTTAAATCCAATAGCTCCTTGCCAAACAAGTTCAAGTCTGAGGGTCGTGGCCTTGGCTGGATTGTCTGCCAACATTAAAGAAACTGTAGTCTTTCCTCCAGCTTTCATGTCGATTGGCAATAATCCGTTACTAATAGTGCCATTGAACGCATTACTATAATTTGCATCAAGAAAATACTCCTTCGGCAAATGGGCAAGTTTTTCCCGATCTGAGAACTCTCGGAGCAGTGGATATTCATTTTGAACATAATAATTAAAGAAATAGAGTCCATCGGCTCCCTTGAGCCAAAGTGTGGCAACTGCAGCACGTAAGGTTTCCGGCTGACCAAACCGGACAAATGACTTACTAAGAAAGTTCATTCTTTCTACAACCCCATAGACCGGCACATGATAGCGATGCGCAAGTTCCACCCATTTATCGAGTTCATTTGCAGAAAAAGTACCACCGTGTCCAGCGATAACTGCATCAATCCATCCAGCATTGAGCCACACTTCCACATCTAACCCGACTGCACGAGCTTTGTCTGGAGAATCGGGCACCCGACACACCAAACGCAGTGAATGCCCACGTTGCTTCGCCGCTGCTTGAAGAATAGAATGCACTTCCCGAACGAATTTATTGAGCGTTTCAACATCTACTTCACCATCACGAAAAAAAGAAGGATATCGCAACCAATCAAGTTCAACGCCATCTAAATCGTAACGGCGACAAGCTTCTCGAAGTTGATTAAGAAAATATTCACGTACTTCTGGATTTGAGTAATCATAAGCCAACGATTCGGCCTTAAAAGATGGTCTATTACCCTTACCCTCAATCCATGGCAAAAACGATTTCTGCCAATCCTGTTCTGAAGGTTGCACTAGAAACCAGTGACGATGAGATTTGCGAAATTCAGTCCAATAAAAAGAATTGTTTGACCATCCATGGTGATAATCATTCATACGCATTGAGAAAAAAAATGTTCTACCCTCTCTCCTCCAAAACTGAAGAATTGGTAAAAGTGGATCAGTCCCAAAGTCAGTCAAGTGCTTTAGAGGCAAGTCCCATATTGATTCACCAAAATTACCACAAAAAGATAATCCCTTGGTTGCATTATCAATCAGTGGAGTAATTCGGGAAGCAAGACAATCGGCAACTTTACAGGGAATTTTTACCAATGGCCCCTTACCAGTGGGCACCCAGATATTGCCACCACCGTTAGCAGGAACTGTCAAAGAACCACCATCTTCATTAAACAAAATAAGTGGAAGCCCATGACTAAGAGGATTAACACTAATAACTTTCGCATCAATAGCAACTGGTAATATCAACACAAATATTGGAATCAGTAGTATTTGATTGGCAATTTTGAACAAAAAAAGACTTATAAGGTCATTCTTGAAATGTAGTATTTTACTTGATGTAAATTGGTTTAAGGATTGTTTCATGCGTTTCTTTTTTAATTAACTGTCGATTGGAATTTGC
>CAIRSO010000419.1 GCA_903881215.1 uncultured Bacteroidia bacterium | reverse complement strand
GAAATTGCAACAAAAATGGGCATATCCCTGGCAGGAACCATTTGTGGTGCCTATGTTAATAACAGGGTAAAACCAATGGATTTTGAGTTGGTAAAACCCAAACAGATAGAGTTTTTTGACTATTCCAACCGCGATGGTCAGCGATTATATCTACGTTCACTCTCCTTCATCTTTTACGTTGCAATAAAAAATCTTTGGCCTGAGGCCAAACTTAAGATTGACCATGCCATTTCCAAGGGAGCCTATTGCAGCATAGAAGAGCTCGACCATCCAATATCTGAAGAAGATATCTGGATGATAAAAGAGGAAATGAATTCCCTTATACATCAGGATCTGCCTATCCATCGCCATACAATGCTGACAGAAAAAGCGGTTCAGCTATATGAACAAGAGGGACTTACCAGGAAAGCCGAACTTTTTAAGGCTTATGGTCGATTGTATGCGCCAATTATCGAGCTTGGTGGCCACTATAATTTTTTCTACGGTCACCAGTTAATATCTACCGGACAAGTAACCAAATTCGGACTGGAAAAATACTACGACGGACTTCTCCTTCGTTTTCCTAAACCCGTTAACATGGATGAACTTGAACCTGCCATAGAAATGGATAAACTATTTGGCATTTTCAGGGAACACAAGCACCGCGCCAGCATTTTAGGTGTTAATGATATCTCTCACCTGAACCAAATCACAGCACGGGGCGAGGCTGGAGATGTGATCAAAGTTTCTGAAGCCTTGCACGAAAAGAAAATAGCTGAGATTGCTACCATCATTACCGATAAACGCGATAAAGTCAACCTTGTTCTGATTGCCGGACCATCGAGCTCAGGGAAAACCACCTTCAGCAAACGGCTAAGTGTACAGCTAGCTGTCAATGGTTTACATGCAATACAGATCTCTCTGGATGATTTTTTTGTCGATCGTGACCACACCCCTTTGGATGAACATGGTGCATTTGACTTTGAAGCACTCGAGGCAATAGATATTAAATATTTCAATACTGTTTTGCTTAAACTTCTCAACGGAGAGCGGGTAGAAATGCCAAACTTCAACTTCCAATCAGGCGAACGAAACTTTAAGGGTGAGTCTCTCCAGATGGCGAAAGATCAGATTCTTATCATCGAAGGGATTCACGGGTTAAACCCGGGATTAATACCCATGATAGATCCGGAGAAATGCTACAAAATTTTCATCTCTGCCTTGACTCAAATATCAGTGGATGAACACACTTATGTTCCTACAACTGACAACCGATTGTTACGTCGTATGATCAGGGATGCCAAATACAGAGGATATAGTGCCTCAAAGACCATTCAGCGATGGCCGAGTGTACGCAGAGGCGAGGAAAAACATATCTTCCCTTATCAGGAAAATGCCGATATTATATTTAACTCTGCCCTTGTTTATGAATTGGCAGTTCTGAAAAGATATGCCAATACACTCCTCAAATCAGTGAAAGAAAATGAAGCGGAATATTCTGAAGCGGTAAGGTTATTGATTTTTATCTCCTACTTCAATTTCATCCCGGAAAACGAAATCCCTCCTACCTCAGTATTGAGAGAATTTCTAGGCGGAAGTAGCTTCGACTATTGATAAACTACTTTGAAATTGAGTTTAAAATCATCATTGGTACTGATTCCCATGAGTGAAGGCGGATCGACCTTGAATTGCGTCATTTGGAGTTTGAACTCTCCGGTGAAAGCCATCTTATTTCCCTCTTTGGAAAGCTTCCCTTTCAATGCAACCGGCTGACTGATTCCATGAAAGGTCAAGGTCCCCATGGCTGTAAAATCGCTGCCTTCAATGTTAACCGTGGTACTCACAAAAGTAACATTTGGAAATTTCAATGCCTCAGTGACTTCCATCATATGAGAGTCACGGTTCGCATTCTTGCTGTCGAAAGTAGAAACTTTGGCCGAAACAGCTACCTGGAATATGGCGCTTCTGGCATCGTCAGTAAGAATAATAGAGTTGATATCCTTGCTCTCACCTGTCCACGCATGCAAAGGATGATTCATGGCGTAAGTGATTGACGATTCTTCTTTAATGCAATTGACTTTTACCTTGTTTTGGGCAAAAACATTGATGACCATAAGCATAATGATCATCAGAATAACTGATTTTTTCATATGGTTTTTTAAACTTGTACGAAAATTCCACAGGAAGGTTTACCTCCTTAGAATTTTATCACAATCATCGAAGCGGCGAAGGCACCGAAAGCAGTATAAGCTGCAGCCCTGTGGTAAGGTCTAAGACTTGGGTTATCCTCCAGCTGACCTGCCAGAATATTTGTGGCAATCATGGCTGTAAGATGGATAATTGCTAAACCACGGTGTAGCTTGATGCTACTGTACCCTTTACGTTCATTGAGCATTTTAGGTGGGGCAAACAGAGATAATGCGGCTGTACTGAAATAGCCAATATTGACAGCGACAGCTAATCCTTCGTGCAAATCTTTCACGTCCTTTCCACTATATAGTTGAGCACCAACGACACCCTGGGCTACCATCCCTCCAAGTGTGGCCAGACCCACAATTTGGTGAGCAACCAGCATGGTTCTTCTGATCTTCAACTCTTTTTGCCTTTTCTCAGGAGTCAGTTCGAAAGCGTTAAAGGAACGCATAAGTCCTTTTTCACCCCAAAAGATGCGTTGTGTGAAAAGAATTTTGTCGGGTAAGAATTTTGTCTTTTCTTGAGTAGTACTGTTCATTTCCCCAAGCAAATCAATAGTTGCAGTAG
>CAIRSO010000418.1 GCA_903881215.1 uncultured Bacteroidia bacterium | reverse complement strand
CTGCATTTTCCCCTAGGAGGTTTTCGAAATAGAATGCTTGTATGGACAAGTCCGACAAAATTCTTACCAGGTCACCGGGGAGTCCACGTTGACAGAGCATACTATTCATGGATTCTACCGCCAGTATGGTGACATTTAATAATGTACCAATCCAATCCCAAATAATTCCCCGAATTTGGCTGATCAGCTCAACTGCCATATTATTCACTTACTGTAAAATGTTTTTACTCTGTCTACCCTGCTGGGGGCAACTTCAAAAAATAATTCATTTTAGGTGAGCTCCGTTCATTGATGCGGAAGGAATATGAATGAAAGAGTATGAATGACTGGGATAAGGATATTGAAAATGTAATAGATAGAGGGTTAATTATTGAATAATTTGTAGTGAATTGAGGGATGTTTTTTAATTCATTTGTAACGAATTGTGGGATAAACGTATATGTGTCTCATTTACTGTTAATTATGACACTGGGTATTTTCTGCAAAAGCCGGGGTTAAAACCACTTTCCGAAGGGGATTATTGAAACTGCAGTACCGAGAAAAAGCAGGACTGAAAATCACCTTCCTGGGAATTCTATTAAATCATTTATCCCGCTCATACGTAGTTAAATTTAAGAAAATCATGAAATAAGGAAGTGGTTTTCACCCATTCCTGATGAGTTCCTTCCATTCTGTTTCCTGTTTCACGGGTTTCGACCATACCCAGCCACATCAGTCCACGGTGAAAAGTGCGGGTAATATAGCAGTGACAAAAAACATCTTCCGGGCTACCTGAAATTCTGGATTCAAACTCATCTGCCACCATAGGGAAAGCCTCCAGAAATTTTTTAGCATAGAAATTAACTTCCTTTTCATGATGTCCGTATTTACTGAGTAGCACCAAAGTATACCCGGCTCCGAATTGAGCTGCTTGTTCTGAATCATACAGATCGAAATAGCTCCAGGAAAACTTCAGAAAAAATGTTTCGGTAAAAAGGATCAATAATTTCGAAGGGGATTTCAACAAGGAGGTTCCCTTAGCTGTGAGCGAAAGTTTTCCATGTAGCATTTTTGTCATTCCCGCCAATTTTGAAATCACCCTTACGAGTTGAATACTTATTGAATCTTGTTCGGTCCGTACTCTAATTGGCGTGGTCCAAATTACCTCTGAAGTATATCCCTTCGAATACAATTCATTTACGATTTTCATGGGAAGTGCACCTGTTTTGGTCAACTTCATTTCCTTTTGCCGCTGAATATTATCGGAGGTTTGCATCAGTCTATTCTATTCAAAGTGAAATTGAAACGAAGATATCCCAAAAATAGACAAGTTGCGCTTTATGAGTATAGGGCCCACATCAGCTGTTCACTTTTCAACCGGTGGACCTGTACAATTTTCACCCGGTATTTACACAGGTTCAAGTTAACTCAAGTCTGTATATGGAAAGATATTATTACAACTTGGATTCTATACTTGAAATCACTTCAAATTGTCTATAAACCTTTAAAAATTAATATATTTGTTCAAACTCAAATCATTATGCAAAAGGCGGAAATATTGAGCAAACTCAAGCATAGTAAATCTGAATTGAATAAATTCGGAGTTACACGCATTGGATTATTTGGTTCTGTCGTTAAAAATCAAGCAAATAGTGATAGTGATGTGGATATATTGATTGATTTCCGTTCTGATCTGGAAACATTTGAGAATTATATGAATACCTGTAATTATCTGGAAGAAATACTAAAAGGCTGCAAACTTGATATTGTTACTGAAAATGGATTAAGTCCTTACATCGGTCCATACATCTTAAAAGAGGTGGAGTATGTCTAAAGAATCAATCGAATACCTGAAACATATTTTGCTTGAATGTGATTATATCGTTTCAGTTATCAAGCCGGAAACCAGTAAAGATGAGTTTCTCAAAGATGAGACTGTCAAGAGGGCTGTTGTCCGCAGTTTGGAAATTATTGGGGAAGCAACAAAAAAGATCCCGGCTGACATTAAGTTCAAATGGAGTAATATCTCCTGGAAAAATATGGCTGGAATGCGTGACCGACTGATACACGATTACATGGGTGTTAACTATTCAATTGTTTGGGATGTTGTAAAAAATATTATTCCACAAATTAGAACTGAAATTCAGACAATAATTGGGCAATCCAGTGAGAACTCTTAATCGTTTGTGGATTCAGCGATGTGTATTGGTAATGACGTAATCTGATTTAATAAACTTCACTTCGTTTAAAAATAAAAGAAGTTCCCCGCTGATTTTTTCAGCACAAAACCTCTATAATCCCCAAATCCTGGCGTCTTCCTGGCGTGTTTTTTTCGACACCTCGTTTGCACTTATTGCCTGATGATTTGTCTTCAATTAATCAAACCAACGACAGATTAGTGCATGGAAGGAATGAAAATCAAATCAATTTATCATTACTTTTTCTTGAGATGAGCAAGGAGGTATATACTGCACTGACCTTACGCAATTGGTTAATTGGGTATTATATTGACAAACTAAGGATCGACTATTTAGTCCAATTTGGTTAATTCACTAATTGCGTACAGAGGCAGATTCGTCAACCAATCTTCCTTTCTGTAATCTGACATGGAAGTTCTGATCGCCGTTTTTGGTGAATATTTCTGACAAAATGCTTTCAGACTTTTTGCCTGCAAATTTTCCTCCGCTTTTACTTCGATAGGAATGACTTCGCCCGAATACTGAATCAAGAAATCGATTTCAGCGATTGATCGCTCTGCTGACCAATAATAAATCACCAAATCGGGTATCGTGGTTAATTGTTGCAAAACGTATTGTTCGGTCATGGCACCTTTAAACTCTTCAAATATCACATTACCTTCTATTAGAGTCCGAACATCAATATCTCCCATGGCGCCCAATAAACCGATATCAACAATAAACAGTTTAAAAGCGGAAACATCTTCGTACGCTTTCATCGGGATACCCGGCTTTGATACTCTACAAACCTTATGCACTAACCCGCAGTTGATCAACCAGGATAATGCCAATTCGTAATCTTTAGCTCTTGAACCCGGTTTAAGTGCTCCATAAATGAATTTCTTATTCTCCTTAGCCAACTGAGCTGGTATTGCGTTCCACAGCATTCTGATTCGTGGAACGATTTCGCTGGGTGCATGTTTTGAAAAATCATGTTCATAAGCTAAGAGTATTCGTTTCTGAATCGCCCTAACTTCTTTAAAATCGTTTTGAGAGGAATACGAAAGCACCGATTCAGGCATACCTCCAATGTAATAGTATTGTCGTAATAACTGAATGAATTTTTCTTTAAAACTTTTAATCAATATCCAATCCCCGCTTTTTAAAAGATTTAGCAGTGCTGGTTGATCTAATGCCATCAAAAATTCAGCGAAATTAAGAGGACTTAGATCCAAAAATTCAACTTTTCCGACCGGAAATGAGGTGTGCCTGTGAAGTGCAACACCAAGCAGGGAACCCGCAGCAATGACATGGTATTGCGGAGCATTTTCGCAGAAGTATTTTAGTGAGGTAATTGCCCCTTCGGCTTCCTGTATTTCATCCAGAATAATCAGTGTTTTTTCAGGATTAATCTGAAGGCCTGATTCAATCTGTAAAGCAGTGATGATTCGCTGAATATCGAAATTATCTATAAACAACGTTTTAAGAAGCTTTGAACTTTCGAAATTCACATAGACAGTCTGGGTATATTCATTTTTACCAAATTCTTTCATTAGCCAGGTTTTGCCAACCTGACGGGCTCCACGTATGATCAGGGGTTTTCGACCGGCCTTATTTTTCCAGGTTACCAGCTCCTTCATTGCAATTCTTTCCATAACAAAACGGGGGTTAATACATATATTCGAACGTCTTTTCTATGCAAATATACATTATATCATACGTCTTTTTGTTATTCACCACATATATTCAAACGTCTTTTGTCTGTATGTACCATATCTTTTACAAGTCCTTAATGGACCAAACGTATAAATTAACCACCTTCCGCCGGGTATTATTAAAACTTTACAGCCAGGTTTGGTTCAACGAAACGGGATTAGCTATATCTTTATTATCGTTTTCAGGCTTTTTTCCCTACTATCATGAACCGGATTGCCCAGAAATTATTATATCTCTGCCTCCTTTTCTCAACCGCTGCGTTTTCCCAACATCCCGGCGACTATTTCAAGATACGGGTTGTTGATGACCAGACCGGCCGAGGCGTACCGTTGGTAGAACTTAAAACCACCAACCATCTGAGTTACTACACCGATAATAACGGAATCATCGCTTTTTTTGAACCCGGTCTGATGAACCAGGAGATCTATTTCCACATCAAAAGCCATGGATATGAATATCCCGCCGATGGTTTTGGCTATCGTGGTAAATCATTGAAGACAGTACCCGGCGACAGCGTTGTACTCAAAATAAAAAGGATCAACATCGCAGAAAGGCTTTACCGGATTACCGGTTCAGGACTGTACAGCAACAGTCTGCTACTGGGGTTACCGGTCCCGCTCAAACAACCTGTGCTGAATGGGAGGGTTTTTGGGCAGGATACCTTTATCGAAACGCTGTACAAAGGGAAAATTTACTGGTTCTGGGGCGATACCGACAAACCCTCATATCCGTTGGGTAACTTTGCAACTTCAGGCGCAACCTCCGAACTTCCCGGTAGTGGCGGCCTCAATCCTGCAACCGGGATAGACCTTAACTATTTTGTCGATGAATCGGGTTTCAGCAAAAAAATGTGCCCGGTTAAGGGTCCCGGACCGGTGTGGATACACTTTCTCACCACGATCAAGGATTCAACCGGTACCCAACGGCTGCTTTCCTCCTATACCCGGATAAAAAACCTGGGCGAAGCTTACGAACGAGGATTGGCCCTTTTCGATGACTCAGCTGAAATTTTCAAACCCTTCGTCCAATTTACTCTTAATTCCCCGTTCTTCCCGGAAGGGCATTCATATAAAACGAACTTTAAGGGAGTGGAATATCTAAATTTTAATTTCGGGACCCCTTACTCGCTTCGGGTAAAGGCCGACTGGGATCACATCACAAATCAATCTTCCTACGAAGCATTCACATGCCTTGCAGAAGGAAGCCGGTACGATACAGCAAATATCA
Organism: uncultured Bacteroidia bacterium; assembly: GCA_903881215.1. Classification (GTDB taxonomy): domain Bacteria; phylum Bacteroidota; class Bacteroidia; order Bacteroidales; family Prolixibacteraceae; genus CAINVV01. The sequence goes on along the minus strand of CAIRSO010000418.1, from coordinate 16,388 downwards.
AACTAGACCGCACGCCGCAAGGCACCCTCAACTACCTGTGGAAAACCAATACCGAACCGCTCAATCTTGAGAAGGAAAAATTTTTACTCAAAAAGGGGAAATTAAAACCTGATGAAACCTCGTTTAATTTGCACGACTTCCTATCGGGGGAATTTATTGAATCTCATTCCGGGTCTGTATTCTGGAATGCCTACCGCCAAAAGTGGGTGATGGTCTTCGGTCAGGTAAACGGCAGCTCTTCCTACCTGGGTGAGATCTGGTACGCAGAGGGAGATACCCCAACCGGTCCGTGGGTCTATGCACGCAAAATCGTTTCACACGACAAATATACCTTTTACAATGTGGGACAACATCCCCTTTTCGACCAGGAGGATGGCCGGCTGATCTATTTCGAAGGCACCTATACCGAATCTTTTTCAGGCAATCCGGTTCCTACCCCACGCTATAATTACAACCAGATTATGTACCGGCTCAATTTGAACGATCCGAGACTTTTTCTGCCTACGCCTGTTTACCGGGTAAAAGATATGAAATCAGCTTCCCGGTACCTACTGCGTGAAGAAATTGAATCACTGAATTGTTGGAAACAAATTCAGGAGGTCCCTTTCTTTGGCCTGTCTCCTGAACGGGACATAGATGGTTCGATTCCAGTTTTCGCAGTCAAAGAGAAGGGGAAAGTAAGGCTTACGATAAAAACTCCGGGCAAAACGGTTAAACCGTTGTTTTGGGGACTTCCGGATACGGAATCGACAACCATCACTCCCAATGGACAGTGGGAATGTATGGCAGATATTTTTTCATTGAACATGGAACTTCGGGTGGTTGGTTCCACTATTTCCGGCACGATAAATAATGAATCGTTGGTTGTCAAAAGGGGGACTATCCGGAAAGATTCTGTCGAGTTACATATCGACGACACAAAAGAACACAAATCTTATGTGGTGAAAGCCATGTTAACTTCCGGCAATCTTAGGGGAGAATACCGGGAGATAAACGGTGAAGATAAGGGCGTCTTTACGGGGAAGCAGGTAAACACTGCCCGACAACTGATGAATTCGCCGATGCTTGTTCCGCTTTATGAATTCGAGGATCCGCTGGGCGCCTACTCCTATTCTGTTAAAAGCGAACAGGAAGGGTACAAGCGAGCTGAGAGACCTGTTTGCCTGGTATGGAAAAATCCGTCTTCCCTGCTGACCCTTGATTTTGAGGCCAGACACCTACCTATTTCAAAATAAGATCCGGCAAAAAGATAGTTGCTTTGAGTTGACATAGGAGAATGGCCAACAAGATGGACACGCCAGAGTAAGAATTACCATGCACCAGGGTTTATTGGTTCTTTAGCGCCGGAATTATGTATTTAAAATTCAAATAATTAAGGCTTAAACTCGAAAGACACCAAAGAGTGATCAATTTACTAGGTGTATACAATATCTCTTCACATCAACGACTGATTGATCTTAAACGCCCTTTCTGTATCAATACTTGCCAGAGAATGTTCGATAATACTGGAATTACAAACTTTTATCGTTTGATTTTCTGTCTGTGGGCCCAGTAGAGGACAATGTAGCTACATTTCTCGCCAGCGATCGCAACAATAACCGAACTCTTTCTGGATTTTTTTCCACATCTTCAACGCGTGATACATCCTGATTAATCACAGCCTCAACCTAATCTCTTGAGATACGTAAGGCCGATGTTTCATTTTTCATGACGCTGGCAGGCTATCCGCCTCTTCATAATGCAAAAGAAATTTTTTCTATGGACAATTCAGACATCGCCTCAACAGCTTGATTTCCATCAAACAGACTACCTAAAGATACGGTGCCATTCGATTCATGCGATTCAAACAGATCGCACAAGCGCAACAAATAGGGCCTCTCACTCAGAATCTATGTGGTACAAATTCTGTGCGAATATACAAGAAATTAGTTGCATTTTAATTTATACTTCCTGATTTGGCGGCTTTTTACTTCCCGGTTTGGCGATAATTTATTTCCTGAATAAACTGGGGAAAGATTCTCTCCAGCCAGGATCATCTAGCATTACCAGAATAATATTGGGTTTCATATTGGCATTTACCGACTTTAATGCTTTCCTGATTGAATTCTTTTGTTGATAAAGTCAAATTAATTGTTGATTTCCATAAAACTTAATTGCTTCCAGGGATAATCACCGTCATTTTTCTGTTTTTTACCCGGGGTGCTTCTTCCTTCCTCAACATATTTTTTCAAAAGATCAGTTAATTCTCTGACAACTCCGGGATATTTATCCTCTAAATTATTTTTCTCTGCAGGATCACTTTTCATGTTGTACAATTGTACATGAGGAAAGCCCTCCTCCTCCTTGCCCGGTTTCGGAGAGCTCCAGCCACCCGATCCGGCAGCAAGCAGGAGTTTCCAATCGCCTTTGCGGATGGTAAAACTGCCGTTGATGGAATGATGTACTGTCGCTTCACGAATAGCTTTCTTGTAACCCGGATTAAGAATTGCAGGGAGCAGATTGTAGCTGTCTTCTGCCTCATTATCGGCAGGTTTATAACCTGTAATGCCGGCAAAGGTCGCCATAAAATCATTCAGACAAATCGTCTGGGATACCGTGTGAGCTGTTTTGACTTTTGCCGGCCACTGCATCAGACAGGGAATCCGGTGGCCTCCATCGAACAGGTCTGCCTTGTTACCTCTAAAAATATAGCTAGGATGGTGACCCTGCTCTTTCAAAAACGGAAAATCAGCCTGCGGAGAGCAACCGTTGTCGCTGGTAAAGACCACTATTGTATTTTTCTCCAAACCTTTTTTCTGAAGTATTTTCAGAATTTCACCAACTACATGATCGACTTCAAGGACAAAATCAGCATATACGTTTAAACCTGATTTCCCCAGAAATTCTTTAGAAGGTGCAATTGGGGTATGTGGTGCGGTGAGCGGGAAATAGAGGAAAAAGGGTTTGCTATGCCTGCTTGCCACAGTGATATAATTAACAGCTTTGTTTTCTAATGTGGGCAGAATGTTTTCCATTTTCCAATCTGGAATTCCAATGCCAGGACGACAATCGAGGTATGGGTGTTCAGAATAAAATACTGATGGAACACCTATCGTTTGTCTGTTTTCGATGAAACAATACGGAGGATAGTTGGGTACATCGGTGCCAAAATAGTAGTCAAATCCAACATCTTCAGGGCCACCGGTGATTGGTTTTGTGAAATCAATATTATTTTCATCCGGTTTGTTTACTGGTGGTTTATTATCGGTAGTAGGCCAGTTTCTTCCCAAATGCCATTTGCCAATACAAGCTGTTTGATACCCTTTTTGTTTTAACATGCTGGCCATGTTGGTTCGCTGCAAATCCATCAATGGTTTGTCGTAAATACCCAGTACACCCTGTTTCAGCCACGACCGCCAGTTGTACCTGCCAGTTAAAATACCATACCTGGAAGGCGTGCAAACAGCAGCGCTGGAATGGGCATCGGTAAATGTGACTCCAGATTTGGCAATTCTGTCAATATTCGGCGTATGTATCTTCCCGTTTTCGTTCAAACAGGAAAGGTCTCCGTATCCCAGGTCATCGGCAAGGATGAAAATGATGTTGGGTTTGTCAGTATTTATTTGAGCAAAACCCGCAATGCAGTTTACAACTGCTGTTATTATTAGACATGATTTTTTCATTTGATTTTCATTCATCATAAATATCCTTATTCGGCTGCTTCCTTGTTAGTTTCGAAAATTCCCTTCCACTCTTGTTTCATCCGGTTAAAAGATAGCGTTCCGTATTCTTTCCCTAAAAAGGACTTCTCCAGATCTAAATAAAAGTATTCGTATTTGGTTTTCATTTTTTGGATGATATCACTTTTTTGTGCAGCCAGATTATTCTTTTCGAATGGATCTTCCTTCAAATTATAAAGTTCGTACTCTCCAGGTTTTGAATACATTTTAAATATAGAATCGCTCAAAGCAATCTGATTTTGATAAGTGAAGCCGATCGGATTTCTTCGGACAAATGCCTTTTGCTCAATAATGGGTAAAAGACTTTGACCATCAAGGTGATATTTCAGCTTTTGGGAACTTATTTTTAATATGTCGACTATCGTTGGAAGATAATCTGATGTGAAACAGGCAATATCCGAAACAAATGGTTTTGGAACTTTTTGAGGCCAGAGGATCAGGGATGGAACTCTTATTCCTCCTTCGTGTAAGGAGCGTTTTCTATCCCGGAACATGCCACTCGAACCAGGTGTATTCTTTTCGGGACCATTGTCGCTGCAAAAAAACAGGATGGTTTGCTTATCAATTTTGAGTCTCGCGAGATGCGTGCGAAGCCGCCCAATCTGTTCATCTAAAGCAGTGATACATCCGGCATAATTTTGCATCATCGTATCTTCATTTTTATACATTTCGACATATTTGGGTCCTGCAACACAAGGTAAATGAGGTGCATGAAACCAAACTACCGCTAAAAATGGAGCCTCCTTCTTGACGGAATGATCAATAAAAGGGATTACTCTGTCCATGATAACCCGGCTATCATCTCCTTCCAGATTTTCTGTTATCTTATTTCCTTTAATGTCCCAATAATGTGTTCCATATGGAGCAAAAAGTTCAGCCGGTTTCAGGTAGGGCCAACCATTGGCAGTTGCTTTTTTTAGCGGCTTTTTCATGGGATCCCAGGTTGGGACTTTCGACTCGGTCACAAAGCACTCATCATAACCATGAAACATTGGTGGATTATATTCACGCGTATTTCCGGGTTTCCCTCTGTTGGCATCATTTTCACTAGCTGTGAGAGACCCTAAGTGCCACTTACCAAAATGAGCAGTTATATATCCTGTTTCTTTCAATAGCTCGGGCAGTGTTATTTCTTCAGGACGCAAAATGCCGACATTTGCATTGAAAACCCCCATCCTGCTTGGATTCCTTCCCGTCAAAATACTTGCCCTTGTCGGTGAACAAACTGCCGAGGCTGAATAAAAACGGGTAAACCGAATCCCCTCAGAGGCCATTTTATCCAGATTGGGGGTCTTTATAAGCGTGTTCCCATTAAAACCCACATCACCCCAGCCAAGGTCATCGGCCATGACCAGAATAATATTTGGTTTATTTTCGGCGTCTGCCAACAATGTTCCAAATAATGCAAATCCCAGAAGCGTACTTCTCATCTCAACAAATGTTTTAATATTGCCGCTGAACTATAAAAGATTAAATGCTTTCCTGATTGTCCTAAATTATTTTAAAAGTCAAATTAATCCTTGATTTCCAAAAACCTTATTTGTTTCCATGGATATTCACCGTCATTATTCTGTTTATTACCAGGGGTACTTCTTCCGTCCTCAACATATTTCTTTAAAAGAGCTGTTAATTCTCTGACAACTTCGGGATATTTCGTCTGCAGATTGTCTTTCTCTGCAGGATCACTTTTTAAATTGTAAAGTTGAACAGATGGTAACCCTTCCTCCTCTTTGCCTGGTTTTGGTGAACTCCATCCCCCGGATCCGGCAGCCAAAAGGAGTTTCCAATCACCTTTCCGAATAGTAAAACTTCCATTGATGGAATGATGCACCGTCGCTTCACGAATAATTTTCCTGTAACCTGGATTAAGAATCGCCGGGAGCAGATTATAGCTATCTTCTGCCTCATTATCCGCGAATTGATAACCTGCAATATTGGCAAAAGTCGCCATAAAATCATTCAGACATACGGTTTGGGAAACGATGTGCGGAGATTTTATTTTGGCCGGCCATTGAATCAGGCAGGGAATTCGATGGCCTCCATCAAATAAATCGGCCTTGTTGCCTCTAAAAATAAAGCTTGGATTATGACCCTTAGCTTTTAATGAAATAAAATCTGCCCAGGGAGAACATCCATTGTCAGAGGCAAAAACGACCAGGGTATTGTCTTTTTCTCCGCTTTGATCAATCGATTTTAGAATTTCACCTACTTCAAAATCTACCATCAATACATAATCGGCATAGGAGTTTAATCCCGATTTACCGCGAAATTCCTTGGAGGGCAAAATCGGCGTATGGGGAGCGGGCATAGGAAAGTACAGAAAAAAGGGCTTAACGGATTTCGCATTTTCTTTGATATATTTTACGGCTCTTTGGGTCAGATTGGATAAACAGTCCTCATGGGAAAAGTCGCTACCCGTGGGACCTTTTCTCCAATATGATCCGTCAGAACCGGGTGAGCCTACCGGTTTATTGTTACCCTCTGTAGTTCTGACTGGTAATGAAGTTGGCCTGTCATTTTCAACATAAACATAAGGCGGCATATCCAGTGATCCGCTGAACCCGTAGAAATAGTCAAATCCCAACGTTGTCGGTCCGTTGCTTATCTGTTTTGAAAAATCGATGCTGTCCTCACCTTTACCGATGTTGTTCCAGTCCCAGCCTAAATGCCACTTGCCCATACAAGCCGTTTGATATCCCCGGCTTTTTAACATAGCGGCCATTGTTTTCCTCCCGGGCGGAATAAGCGCTTTGGAATACCCGCCCAATACACCCTGTTTTAACGTGCTTCTCCAGTTATAACGGCCAGTCAAGATTCCGTATCTTGTTGGTGAACAAACAGCAGAACTTGAATGGGCATCTGTAAATGTTACACCGGATTGTGCGATCCGGTCAATGTTGGGTGTAGGTATTTTGCCGTTTGCGTTTAAGAAAGAAACATCGCCATAACCCAAATCGTCGGTAAGGATGAAGATTATATTAGGATCTTTCTTTTCGTTTGCGAAGGTAGCATTTCCAAAAAGGACGAATCCGCAAAGTGAAAAAAATGCAATTTGCGTTTTGTTATACATGATCATTTGTTTGTGTTATTGCAAATAAAGAATATATTCAATTCTGTTAAGATACAAGCAAGGACTTGAACATTTTTATCATAGTTATGTGTTTTTATTGAAAAATTATTTTGATTCCGGTATATCGCCGGAATCAAAATAATTAAGTCAAAATAAACGAGGGGTATATCTCTACATACAACTAATAACCAGGATTTTGCTGCAAAACGGCTTCAGTATTTCGTTCTATCTCGCTTTGAGGGATTGGCCACAGATTATGGAAATCAAGCACTTTGAATTTCGCATACTTACCATTGTACATTGGATTATTCACACTGACCCTATCCACTAATTTATTGAGTCGATGAAGTGTTAATACCCGCCATTCTTCAAAATGTAACTCTCTGGCCCTTTCATCGAGAATATAATCAATGGTAACATTTGATGGAGCAACTGGTGATGCTTTTGCCCTTGCCCTAACTATATTGATATCAGCCGCAGCTTTCGTTTTATCCCCTTTATCAAGGTATGCTTCGGCCCTTAATAAATAGGTTTCTGCGAGTCTGATAATATATTCATCCTTAAAAGTAAAAGTTGCGCCAGAGTTTACCAATCCTGTCACAGAATTTGAAATCACCTCAGATGGGAAATCATTCATTGGGGTGGTTTTTGCAAAAATAGCAGACCACCACCTACTCAGGTTATTGGGATAGTTGGAGATTGCTCCACTCTCTTTAATCTTTTTGCCATAATAAGCAGAGGCAGGATTATCTGCGGCGATATCGCGAATAATATTGTACTGAGAATTGCGTATATCATTAATGTCACTTTGCCACACATTATTTAATAAGTAGTCAGAAGCAACCAACCATCCCATCCCTTTTCCGCCGTTTTTTGAAGTCGATCCAATGAAAAGATTTTTTTTGTCTGAATTTCCGGTAAGAAATTCATAGTTAGGAACAATTCTATTAGTCAAATTGTATCCTGTTCCTCCGCCTGTAACCAGATACTCATATTGATTTACCCATATTGCCTCTCTATTTAGTCCTCCTTTTCCATTTCTGTTTTGATTTCCCCTTTTGAATAAATCGCCATAAACATCTCCAGGATCATTCTTTTTAGTACCGAAACGTTGGGTCATTAAAGCATAATTGGGATTGTCTATAACTGAGGACGATGCCGTGATTGCTTTGTCATAATCTTTCGTGATAATATACAATTCTGCTAAATAGTGGTTCGCAGCAGCTTTCGTAAGTCGTCCATCTTCTTTTTGCTCCGTGACATCAAGTAGATTTTGGGAAGCAAATGTCAGGTCATTGATGCATTGGGCCCAAACTTCATCAGGTTTAGCTCTGACAAAATCCCGTTTGGGCTCTTTTATTTCATCAAGGATAATTGGGACTCCACCATAAATAATTCCAAGATTTTTATAAGCATAACCCCTGAAAAAACGTGCTTCAGCTTCTAATATTGCTCTATCCTTTTCAGATTTAAAAACAATATCCTTGTTGTTAATTCGATTAATGATGACATTGGCATCAAAAATCAATCGGTAAAAAATTCTCCAATAATATCCAACCACTTCAACTTCTGGTTTCAAATTGTCAGCCATTGAATTCATTTGATGTGTGAGGTCAATAGCATCATATGCAATATCAGAGGTGTAAATAAAAACCAGATTTAAATAAGGGGCATTATTGTTGAATGGTTCAAGCTTGGAATACAAATTGGCAACTGCTGCATTAAATTGAACCTGGGTCGTGTATGAATTATCTGGAGAATAGAAATCAAAAGGAACTTCTTTTAACCATTTTTCTTCATTACATGAAATTGTTGCGAAGATCATTAGTGCAACTAAAACTATATGTTTAAGCTTTTTCATAATAATACGTTTTTAAAATTCAACATTGATACCTAACGTATAGTCTGCCATGACAGGTAAACCATTTGGAACAAATCCAACTCCCGTTTCCGGATCCCAACCTTTCCATTTGGTAAAAGTCAGTATGTTTTTCCCACTTGCAAATACCTTTAGATTACCAATGTCAATTTTTTTAATTAATTCTTTGTTAAAAGAATAGGAAAGAGTAATATCCTGTAACCTGATAAAATTTCGTTGCACAATTGGCCCGGTATTTAAATCATACTGAGAAGGAGTATCAGGGCGTCGATACATTGCATTCGAATTCTCTGGCCTCCAGTAATCCCATCCTCCGGCAGGGGGAGTCGAATAGATTAGTTGGTCCTTTTTGCCCCAGGCATTTGTCCCTAAGCTTGTATTTGCCTTGTAATAGTCCTTCCCTCCCTGAATTGTATTAATAAAAATGTACAAGCTAAATTTTTTATATTGCAACGTGTTTGAAATTCCAATCTGATAGGAAGGATCCGTGTACCCTAATATTTTGCGGTCATCAGAAGCTGAAATTTTCCCATCATTATTTAAGTCTGCTAGCTTATAAGTACCAGGTAAAAAACCTGATGGGATTTTTCCGGCATCACGATCAGCCAATTGCCACATTCCAATTATTTCATAGTCATAAATTACATTTTGCGGTTGGCCAATAAATAAACTATTAGCAATCAAATCATCCTCTTTCCCATCTTTATTCTGGTCATTTGAAGGGCCAAGAATTGAAACAATTTTATTCCTATTTCTTGAAAAGTTAAGTGATGTTTCCCATTTTAGGTTTTTGCTATTTATAACTTTACCAAAAACGGTCAATTCGAGGCCTTGGTTATGCACTTTCCCAATATTGGTGGAGATACTCTGAAAACCTGTCATTACCGGCAATTGTATCGCATACAAAATATTTTTCGTATCATTTGAGTAATATTCTAAACTTCCATTCAGTCGTGAATTCAAAAAGCCAAAATCCAGACCAAAATTCAAACCAGTTGTTGTTTCCCATCCTAAATTATTGTTGGCCATTTTAGATATCCACTCCCCTTGTGTGACTGAGCCCCCGTCTCCAAATACGACACTTGGCTGCATGCTAACAATGGCATTGGTTCCATATCGGCTGACAGCCCGCCGACCTGAAACGCCGTAGGAACCTCTTAATTTAATCAAGTTGATCCAGTTGATCTTACCTTTCAAAAAGCCCTCTTCGGTCATTACCCAACCAAGAGCCATGGATGGGAATACACCAAACTTTCGATTGGAACCAAATCCAGAGAATCCATCACGTCTGACAGTTGTAGTAACTAAATATTTATCCCTAAAACTATAGAACAAACGCCCCATAGAATATTCACTGGTTTCTTGTTCAGCGCCCGTGCTTAAGGAAAAAAGTGACGGATCTCCAGCTTGAAGACTATTGTATCCGAGTTCTTTATTTTTAAAATTTTTTGCCTGGGTATTGGTGAATGAATAATTTATTTTTTCTACCCCATAGACCAAAGTCATATTTACTTTGTGAATATTCTTGAACGTTTTTTGGTAGGTCAAAATATTATCCAGGGTCCAGTCAAGAGTCTTATCAGAATTTTTATAACCTGTCCCATTATAATTTGCACCCCAAGGATTAAACTGGTCGTTATTATTTGTTCGTAAATTTTGTGAATAATTTATTCTGTAATTCATGCCTTTAAAATATGGGATCTTTATATCAGCATGAAAAGTTGCACCTAAGTTTATTTTTTTTTGTGAATCCGCTATTTGCATTTGAAGAAATGGATTCAATCCGTTGTTCATTGGTTCAAGGAAATAATTTCCACTTGCATCATAAATTGGAGCCCACGGATACATTACAAATGAAGCAGATACACCTGGTGAAACTCCGGAATAGTCGCTTGAAGTTAAAAAAGACTCTATTCCAACACTCATCCAATCATTTATTTTTGCATCAACATTGATACGATAATTATACTTTTTATATTGATCGTTTTCAATAAACCCTTTGACATCGCTTAACCCTCCAGAAATAAAATAGCCTATAGTTTGGGTTTTCCCCCTAATGCTTATATTTTGATTATTTATGTGCCCATTTCCAGTTAATAATCCCCACCAATCATTTTCTATTCCTTGTTGATAATTATTTGAAATTTCTGCGTTCCTCATAAAAGGCAGAAAGCTAAAATTAGGATTGGATTTTAAATAATCGGGAGCAATCCTACTGCCAGAATCCCAAAATACATCGGATAAGAAACTGGCAAGCTCTTTGCCTTTCATAGGTTCTAATGAATTTGACGGTGCTTGAATGGTATAACTTCCAGAATAGTTAATAATTGGTTTCCCAAGATCAATTCCTTTTTTTGTTGTTATAATCATTACTCCGTTTGAGGCTTGGGATCCATAAATAGCAGCAGAACTTGCATCTTTTAGAATGTCAACGGATTCTATATCAGCAGTGTTCAAGTCAATAATACTTCCTCTGTAAATAACCCCATCTAATACAATTAAAGGCGATCCGGCACTACCAGACAAAGTATTGTTTCCTCTAATGGATATAGCTGGATTTTCACCAGCTGCATCAACAGCACCAATATTTAAACCTGCAACAGTTCCTTGCATCGATTGAATAACACTAACATTGGGAAGTTGATTTAATTGTTCCATTTTAACTTTTGTGACAGCTCCTGTCAAATCACTCTTTTTCATTGTACCATAACCAATTGCAACGACCTCCTCAATACCAACTGTTTCTTCAATGAATTTAACATCAATAGTTGTCTTACTTCCGACAACAACCTCCTGTGATTTCATCCCTACAAACGAAAATTGCAATACCGCATTTTCTGGGACATTTGACAGTGAATATTTCCCGTTCATATCGGTAATTACTCCGGTGGTTGTACCTTGCACAACTACCGAAACTCCGGGAAGTGTTGCCCCTGATGAGTCGGTGACTTTCCCTGAGATAGTCTTTTTTTGCTGTTGCGCTGCAGGATTTCCTTCTGCAATTTCAGGAGTGGTCAACACAATGATTCGATCCTTTACAGCATAATTCACCTCCGTTCCGGCAAAAAGTGATTTTAAGGCATCTTCAATTTTTACATTCTCAAGACTAAGCGTAACTTCCCTGTTTACATCAATTACTTCTACGCTGTACATAAACTTGAATTCACTTTGATCCTCAATGGCTGATAGAACCTCCTTCACCGTGGCACTCTTAATACTCAGGTTAATCTTCTTTGACTGGGAATAGCTGTTGCCTGCAAAAACACAAACCACTGAAATCAAAATCAAAAAGGTCGTTAGTTTCATTATTCTGAATAATTTTCTCAGCACGGGAAATTTTGTATTCCCGGCCAATTCCGTAATTTTTTTCATACTTTTGTAATGATTGGTTAATAATAAGCCTGTATGTCAGTACAGGGTTGATTTTCAATCTGACAGGGAAGTGTTGTCGCATTTCCCTGTTGTTTTTCATGCTGGTTTACTTCATTGGCAATTCAATTTAGAGGTTCTATTTCCCGTTAAAAATCAGTTCTGTTTTTAATCTATTTCCGTCTTTCCAAAACAATGACCTGCTTCGAAAAGGCGCCATCCGCCATTCGTTTACGGGGTAAGGATTTGCAAACAACCGGCGTGGCAATAGTGATGAGGTCAAGAATCTGTGAGAGTGATTCATCTTCTAATTTGACGCTATAGGTATAGTTTCTCACATCCTCCTTTACCTGAAAATCAACATTAAACATCCGGCTCAACCTTTCCGCGACCTGTAGAATGGGAGTATCTTCAAAAATCAGCTTTCCATTAATCCAGGAGATGTACTTCTCCACCTTCCCTTCCGTGGTTGAAATATCACCACCTCGCAAATGGTAGCCAACATGCTGACCCGGCAGCATCGTTCCAATGGGTTTGCTGCTCCCATTTGTTCCGATTTGCTCGAGAATTACCTTTCCATTAACGAGCGTTGTCTCAATCACATCATCGCCCGGATAGGCCATCACGTTGAAGACCGTTCCCACTGCCTTGATATTCAGGCTTCCAGCTTTTACAACAAATGGCTTCTCAGGATTATGGGCCACTTTAAAAAACCCTTCACCGGTCAAGGACACCTTGCGCGTTTCTCCTGAAAAAAATTGCGGATATTTAATTCTGCTGCCATAGTTCAAATGAACTTCAGAACCATCTGATAACTGAACCACGGTCCTGGAACCCATTGGCGCTAGAACTTCCAGGGTATCTGTAACAAGGTGCGTGTATTTCTCCGAGAGATTTTTCTTTTCAGAAAGTGTATAGAACAAGATGGTGAGCACCGGCAACAACAGAATAGCCGCCACCCTTGTTAACCAGGTTACCACCCATGACAGTGGTATCGTTTTGCCCTCCCGATGGTTTAGTTTCCGATGGTCCTGACCGATCTTTTCCTGTATCTTATCAAAAATAGCTGTGAATGTAGCCTCTTCATCCTGGCTGGCGGTTTCCTGGTAAGTATTCCAGTCCTCTGAAATCATCCGTATCTTCTCTTCACTGAATTCATCATCCTGGATCCACCTCAGAACTTCATTGAGTTCATGCGCTGAAACCCTGTTCTTCAAATATCTTTCGAGTAACTCTTTTTCCATTTTTTTGTCTGAATATGCCTTCCTGATTGCCAGGAAGCACAATTAACCCTGCACCCTGAATCTCAACCTGCAACTTTTCTGTTCTGGTTTCAGAAGGTTTAACGCTCAACCTGGTCGAAGGAAGTAGGTGAAAAGTGATATTTTTTAATAGATGAATAAACTAACGAATAGCAAGTTGATTGCCAGGCTACTATCAATTTGTGTTTTTAGGAAGGAGAGGGTGTTTGCGATGTGCTTTTTGACGGTGTTGACCGAAATATTCAGTCTTTTTGAGATCTCATCATGCGACAATCCCTCTTCGCGACTCATTTGAAATACCTCCCTCTGGCGTGGAGTCAATTCATTGAGCAACAATTGTACCCGATCATTTAATTCGTGAAACTGTATTTCATCGATCAGATCCGGCATGTTTTCAGGTTGTTGCAATGACTTTAAATATTCGAGGTATTTTTTTTCATGGGATCTTTTTCGCAACAGACTAATGGTGCTGTTGTAGGCGATGGTGAAGAGGAAGGACTCGAAGGAGGCAAAAGCATCCGTTTTGTTTCGGGACTCCCAGATTTTTACAAAGACCTCCTGTACAATTTCTTCGGCATCCTCCTTCTGTTTGATATACCTCAATACAAAACCATACAGCCTTCTGCAATATCTTTCATAAAGGTTGTAAAAAGCAATCCGGTCATCCTTTTGGATCAACAACAGAAGCTCCTGGTTTGATTTTGAAACCTTCAAAATTAGTTTGGATTAATAGAGCATCAAAAATACTTTTTCAAAACCCAAAATAACACTATCTAAGAAATTATTTTTCCATGCTGAATGAACCAAATCCCAATTCGTTTAAAAATAAACGAACTTGAGTGCTACTATTTTCAGCACAAAACCACAATTTCCCCCAAAATCCTGGCGGGTTCCTGCCGTGAAAAAGAAAACACCTACAATTCGACCTTGTAAGTGCTTGATTCTGGGGTGGATCCAGAAAGGCATGATCCTACGACCCCCTGATTATGAGTGGGAGGTCTTATACATTTCCATTTTCCACTGGTTGATGCTGGTTAACACTGGTTGTCATTTACACTTTTATTTTCCACTGGTTGATACTGGTTGTTGGAAATACTGGCGGATTTCCTGGCGTGGTTATTTATATGGGGAAAAATCAATTTTTCATCACCTCTTCTTTCATATTTTTTAACTTTGGTGTATGAAAACTACTAATAAGCTGCCTCTTGATTTTGAGGTTGACAAACTCAATAATTCCATAGAGAATGCTTCTACGGGAGAAGTTTTTGACACTGTTGTAGTTCGATAGACATCAAAAGATTTAGTTTTCATCCATAAATCAGAGTGGCAATTCGATTGGGGCAAAGAACCCAAGGAAAAGACAAAAGAGGTATACAAATTAACAACAGCAGCATTAAGACTGATTTCACAATACTTTAAATCGTAAAAATATGGGACTAATTAAAGAACCGAAAAATGTGGACTCCTCTTTTCAATCTGAACCATGGACAAAGGAGGAGTTAAAAGACTTCAGAAAATTGACAGGTGAACTGAAAGCTAAAACCTCGAAAAGAAAAGTTCAATCGTCTACAATTAAACAGAAAGTCGGAGTCTGAATTGTGCAGAAAACCTTGAATAAATAAGCAATGAATCAATATTTAAAAGGAATCAATACACTCTTGCTTTTACTAATTGTGGGGCAAGCACTGTCATCATTGGCAAACGGTAAGAAGAAATACAAATCATTTACCTATACAAACCCAATAATAAGTAAAGACATACCCGCTATCCGTGATCCACAAATTATTCCGTATGATGGGGCATATTTTCTGATAGGTAGCGCACCTCCGTTTTGGGGTTCGAAAAATGGAGACGGCCCTTCGCCTGGAGTGAAAATGTGGCATTCGACTGATCTCATTCATTGGAAGTTCCACAAATTATTAATAGATAGTAAAGATGTGCCTGATGGAGCATGGTATCGGGAAAAATTCTGGGCTCCTGAGATTCATAAAAAGGGGAACAAATACTATCTGACCTTTAATTGTCAGGATTTTAATGGCAAAACTATCTACAATGGGATGAATGTCTGCGTAGCCGTTTCCAATAAAATTGACGGCCAATATGAAATTATCACTAAAGACAAACCCCTTTGGGAAAATGCCAATGATGCCAGTCTATTTACTGACGATGATGGTCGCACCTATCTATTTGTTTCTGACATCTGGGGTTGCGAAGTTGATTTGGAAAGCATGAAACTAATAGGAGAAAAAAAGCAATTAATCAGGCGGGAACCTGGTAAATGGGATGCAGGAATCATCGAAGGTCCAATGGTATTTAAACGTGATGGCACATATTATATTTTATACTCTTCCAATACCAGGGGATACGAAATTGGATATGCAATGTCAAAAAGCCCTTTAGGTCCTTATGTTAAAGGGAAAAACAATCCTTTCTACGGAGCTCAGAATAAAAATAATCCAAATTTCTCCGGCGACCTCAATAGTCCCTATTTAGGTTGCGGACACAACACCATTTTTAAAGGTCCGGATGGTCGCGATTGGATTTGTTGTCATTTTGAACTGCCCTATGATGTAAAGAATCCTGCACATCAATACAAGGATTTTTTTCCGAATGGAACAAAAGAAGCGAAGCTAAATGGTCCGTATCGTGTCGAATTTCTTGGAATAGATCCATTTTGGATCGATACAAATGGAGATTTATTCAGTAATCAACCAAGTTATACGAGGCAGACAGTTAAGTGGCAAATTTTTTAAATTCAATAGATGCATTATGAAAGTATCCCGCTTGAAATTTTATTGTACTATCCTTGTTGTATTTCTGAATTTTACGCCGCTAGTCAGTTGTGCACAGAACAGAATAGTCTATGCCAATCCAGTCATTAAGGGAGATTTCCCCGATCCCTCAATTATTCGTGTCGGAAATACTTATTATGCTGCAGGGACGAGCTGTGATTTCGCACCCGATTATCCCATTTATGAATCGACCGATTTGATTAACTGGAAGCAAATTGGAGCCGTTTTTCAGGAACCGCCAAAATGGACCTCTGATGATTTCTGGGCCCCGGAGCTTTTTTATAAGGATGGAACATT
>CAIRSO010000417.1 GCA_903881215.1 uncultured Bacteroidia bacterium | reverse complement strand
TGTAGTTGTTAACCTGAGTAAAGGTACAAGATATTCCTGACTCTGTGTAACTCTGTGACTCCTCTGTGTCGCTCTGTGTAATATTTTAAAGATACAATATGATAGTCCGCTACTTCCCCAGCAAAAAGACAAGGGGAACATCCAGCCTTTTGCGCCAGGCAACTTCAGAATGCTCGGCACCTTCAAATTTTCTGGTTTCCCAATTCTTGCCCTGAACAAAACCAATGGATTTCATCACCAGGTCCATTTCTTTTTGATAGGGCTCATACCAGGCATCCAAGGTCCCTGTGCCAAAATCAAAATAGATCCTGTCATTCTTTCCGTTTGGTAAACTTGATTTTAAATAGTTGATGACGAGCGAAGGAATTTCCGGATTATTCTTAAAGCTGATCAGGAAATGGGTCGATAGACAGGCAACTGCGCCAAACACCTCAGGGTACCGCGCTTTTGCATATATTGAAATTAAACCTCCCATGCTGGACCCCATCATGCAGGTATTCTTTTTATCGGTCAAAGTCCGGAAATTTTGGTCCACAAAAGGCTTCAGCTCATCGACTACAAATTTCAGGTACTCTTCAGCCAAAGGCCTTCCATGATACTCCACATCAAGACTATCTCTCAGTTTTTTGGTTTGAGTTGTTAATTTTTCAAAGGGCTTGCTGGGCTGATATTCCCGGAAGCGTTTACCTGTATTCCAGATTCCAACTACGATAGCCTCCCTGATTTTGTTCTCCCTGATCAGTTTGGTCATCATCTCATCCACTTCCCATTCTTCACCCGACAGACCTCGTCCGCGCTGGAAAAGCACCTGACCATCATGCATATACAGCACCGGATATTTTTTGTTGGGAGATGTATGGTAACCTTCCGGCAACCAGATATCAACATTCCTTGGATCGACATATTTCGATTGAAAATCAGGATAGTTGACTATTTCTCCGACAATATCCTGACTTTTTACATCAGGGAAAACAGTTACACGCAGCAGTGTACTTCCATAGGGCACCAGTTCGATGAATTCGGAATTGTCGTCAGTCTGCAATATTTTTGGAAATTCTGAAGTGGTTAAATAGGTGGTTTTGGTTTTAGGATTCACCATCTCTTTTAGTTTCCAATTGCTTACTTTCCTCGCTTTAACCCTGATTTTTAGCGGAGATTTTCCGCTATCCCAGAAGTACCCCTCCTGGTTGCTCCTGATCAGCTCAAACGGGGATTTTTCACCGGCAGATAGCTCTAAGGCATAATTCCAGTCAGCATTTGGTCTTCTTTCGATGGCAGGAAATTGCGTAGTAGATTTCTCATAATCCATGACGATATTATCCTTGCTTACTACCGGATAGCTGTACACCAACGGACCTCTTTCAATGCCAACGCCATTGTTCGGCCAACGACTTACAGTTACCTCCATGGGGATGCGCAAGGTAACTTCATCCTTGTCTGAAAACTTGCGTTCCAGTTTAAAAAACGTCCCTGAAGTAATTTTTTTCTTGATTACCGTACCATTGACAGCGATTTGTGTATTGCTGCTCCATGCCGGAATTCTGATGTAAAAAGGAAATTCGGCATCCTCTTTCATTTGAAATTTAAAAGCCACAGTTTCGGAAAAAGGGTAGTCGGTCGCTTCCGTCACGGTCACAGGTACTTGCTTCTTGCCAACTACAACATCCACCGATGATGGTCCGAAAAGCGAAGCTACCAGTCCGGTTTTTTTGTCGCTCAACCACATCTGCTCCACGTAGTAAGGCATAAAACGGTTAACATTACCGGTACAACATTCAACATCATGACCCGGCAGGTAGGCCATTCTTCCGGGATTGTGCCCAAAATCGTTGCTGTTCAGCGTGGCAATAACCTGATTTGGAGCAGAAAAATACTGGTGTGATTTAAAATCTTTGGTAATGGAACCAATGGCTGCATTGAAAATCTCCTTCTCTATCTTGTCTCCCAATCCGGCTTGACCTGATATCCGCATGATATATCCATAGGTGTAAGGCAGGACTGCTGTATTGCAAGTCTCTGTCCCTGAAATTTCCGAAATACCAGCAAAATGTTCCGTTGAGCTAGGTAACCCGGAGATAAGCATGTTGTATTTTTCAGCCGTCCGAATTCCATTGAGGGCCTCCCTTAAGTACTCTTTCTTGCCGGTATAACTATAAAGAATAGCCGGTATTTTGACCAACTCCAGATAAACGACCACATGATGGTTTGGTTTTACATCTTCACCAAATTGAATATCTGCCCCTGCCCTGTTTCTGTATTTGATGTCTGATTTGAACAACCTATAGGCCTCTTCAGCCATTTCAATCATCCTTTTATCCCTGGTCTTGCCGTACAACCAGCACAACTCCTCCACATTCGCCAGCTCCAAATCATCGGCAAAATCCCCGGCAGTAAAGGTCAGATAATGCTTCTGCAGCATTTTTATAATTGAACTGTCCTTTGTCTGCTCAAAATCTACCATGAAGTTCCGGTTGAAACTGGCATAAGGCCAACGCCACCATCGATCGCTCAGCTTTGTCCCAAACCTGCCCGTGGAATCCAAATGGTTGATGACATATTGGGTATTGACCTTCGCCTTTTCGATTAAATCCTTGTCCTTTAACAACAGACCCAAGCGATGCACTCCATCAATGTAATAGGCAGTCTGTTCATAGGGCCACCAGGCAGCTTGTGAGCCCTTCATCTTCTCGCAAGCCCAAAGGCAGGTATTGAATGGATACCCTGCTGCTTCAATGTTTCCGGTTAATCCGGTCTTTTGCCTTTCCAAAAACTCCCTGATCCAACCCTCCGGATGAATATCGGAAATTTTTAATTTTTCAAAAAAGGAGTATTTTGGGGCATCGGATTGCGCATTGGCAGCAAAACCTAATGCAAAAAGCAGGAGGGCAGAAAATATAGTTCTGTACATAATTGGCAATATTTTAGGATTTTAACACTTGTTTTACCTTTAAGAATCTTAGGAAATGAACCCAAAAGCCAAGTGAAATTAAAAAATTA
>CAIRSO010000416.1 GCA_903881215.1 uncultured Bacteroidia bacterium | reverse complement strand
TAATTTTATAACAATTGGTGATGACTGTTTTATAGGGATGGCTTCCAATGTAGTTAAAAGTTTACCTTCAAATATGAAAGTATTTGGTAATCCCGCCAAACCTTTTTTTACAAAAATAAAACCGCTTTAAATTGCTCACAAAAAAAAGCAAAAGGTAAAATAATACATTAACTATGCTAAAATCATATTTTTTCATTCCGGCTAATAATTTAAAATTCTTAAAGAAAATCAAAGAATTGCCGGCAAATTATATTGTTTTTGATCTTGAAGATGCCGTATTAGGTAAAGAATTAAATGAATGCTTTAGTAACTTATCATCAATTAAAATAGAGCCAAATTACTTTGTTCGCTTGCAATTTTTTGACAACGAAACGCTACTTAATGAAATTGAATTTAATTTCCTTCTTAATTTGGGTTTCAAGAATTTTATTATACCAAAATATTCAGGTGTTGAGCAAGCAAGAGTTATTGGGACTTTTTTACAAAAATATAAGTGTGGTCAAGGGATTTCCTTCGTTTTATTGGTGGAGGATCCTCTTAGTTTGCTTTTACTTTTGGAATCTTTAAAATGTAAACCAATTAATATTACTGGACTTGGCCTTGGTAGTCACGATTATTGCAATTCTATGGGAATGAAACATTCTTCTCACAACTTATATTTTGCTCGACAATTAATTTTAAATTATGCCAAAGCGTTTGACCTTGATGCAATTGATACCGTTTCAGTCGACATTGAGGCTGATCTTGAGTTTTGTAATGAAAGCCTTGATGCTTTTAATATGGGTTTTACTAGTAAGTTTTTAATTCACCCTCGGCAATTAAAAAACATGAATGAAATAAAATACTACACCAATGAAGAGGTTGAAGAAGCTGAAAAGGTGTACGATAAAATTATAGCTATAAAAACTCAAAAGAAAGCAATAGTTCGAATTGATGGAAAGGTTTATGAAAAGCCTCACGTTAACCGAATAATTAACATTATTAAATGGAAGAATACCTATGGAAGCAAATAGAATGGGACATTACTTCGATGAATTTGAAGTTGGTCAGGTAATTAAGCACTGTCAATCCAAAACAATATTCGAGAGTGACAATAATTTGTTTAGTTTGCTTACGATGAATCATCATCCATTGCACATTAATATTGACTATTGCAAGTCTCAGAACTATGGGAAAATTCTAGTTCCAGGAACGCTTGTGTTTTGCTTAGCTGTACACCTTACAGTTATGGATGTTAGCGGGCAAGCTATAGCTAACTTAGGTTACGAGGAAATTGAACACCTTGCTCCAACTTTTATTAATGATACAATATATAGTCGTACAATTATTTTGGGAAAGACGCCTTCAAAATCCAAAAAAGATCGTGGTGTTGTATTTGTTGAAACCGTTGGTTCAAATCAAGACGGGGTTGATATTATTAAATTTCGTAGAAAAATACTTGTAAAAAAAATGGAGGGATAATTAATGTATAAAGAACAATTCATAATGCGTAGTTTGATGTTTGTTCCTGGGCACAACGAAAAGCTACTGCAAAGTGCAGCAAATTCAACAGCGGATGTTTTACTTTTAGATGTTGAAGATTCTGTACTTCCAGCTGAGAATAAGAAAGATGCGCGGAAAATAATAAAGAGTTATGTACAAAATGGAACGTTTAGTAAACATCGGGTTTTTGTAAGGATTAATGAAATTAAGAGTGGATTTCTATTACAAGATATCTTGCAACTTACAATAGAAGGAATAACAGGCTTTTTATTATCAAAAACAAATTCTGCATCGGATATTGTTTTTTTAGATAAACTTCTTGAAACGATAGAATTGGAGCGCGAACTTCAAGTTGGTTATTTTAAATTAATACCAATTCTTGAAACTGCTGCCTCCATTATTAATGCAAATGAAATAGCTCAATCATCTGAAAGGATAATTGCAATTGGCTTTGGTTCTGAAGATTTTGTAAGCGATATAGAAGGGATACGTGATTTCGATTCCAATACAAGCATTTTTTCTCCGAGAGCATGGGTTGCCATGGTTGCGCGCATGCATAATCTCATTCCAATTGATGCTGCGTATATAAAAGTTCATGATTCTGAGGGACTTGAGGCTCATCTAAAAGTAGGACGCACATTTGGTTATGCCGGAATGTGGGTGCTTCATCCTAGTCAGATCGAACTAGTAAATCGTTATTATTCACCATCAAAAGTTGAAATTGAGGAAGCCCAAGAAATATTATCTCTTGCTGAAGAGGCTAATAAACTTGGTAAAGGAGTAGCTATTATTAATGGTAAATTTATAGGCCCACCCTTAGTTGTAAAGGCTAATAAGATTATCGCTAGAGTTAAGTTGATTGAGTTGAAGAGAAGATTATAAGGATTAACGGCTAACTGTATAATCATGTGCCATCTCTTATTTTTATTTCTCAACACTTGAAGCTAACTCTAAAACTTTATCGGGTGGAACTGCTACTTTTATCCGGACAGTAAGTTAAGCTAAAAAACTTAATTTTACTGTTATGAAAAAAAGAAGAACATTTGATCGGGAGTTTAAACAGATGGTAATTGAACTCAGTAATAATCGTGAAGACATTTCTGGATT
>CAIRSO010000415.1 GCA_903881215.1 uncultured Bacteroidia bacterium | reverse complement strand
CTTTATCCTTTATCCTTTAAAATATACATAGTCCATAAATATTGATTTGATTTAAAATATAGAAAGATGAAAGAAAAAGTAGTTCTGGCATTCAGTGGAGGTTTGGATACCTCGTTTTGTGCTATTTATCTTGCCAAAGAAAAAGGATTGGATGTTTATTCGGCAGTGGCTAACACAGGAGGTTTCTCCCAGGATGAACTTGCCGCAATTGAAAAGAAAGCATATTCATTGGGAGTGAAATCGCACAAAGCCTTGGACATTACTGCTGATTATTACAGCAAGGGCATACGTTACATGGTATATGGCAACGTGTTAAGAAACAATACTTATCCAATTTCGGTCAGTTCGGAGCGAATTTTTCAGGCGCTGGCAGTCATTGAATACGCCAAAAAAATAGGAGCGCAATATGTGGCTCATGGCAGCACAGGGGCTGGGAATGACCAAATCAGGTTTGACCTCGCTTTTGAAGTTCTCGCCCCTGAAATTAAAATCCTTACACCAACCCGTGATCTGGAATTGACGCGTGATGCCGAGATCGAGTACTTGCGAAATCATGGAGTGCAAGATAATTTTGAAAAAATGTCTTATTCGGTCAACCAGGGATTATGGGGAACAAGCATCGGGGGTAAGGAAACTTTGACAAGCAATAAGACTTTGCCGGAGAGTGCTTATCCCACTCATTTGACCAAAGAAGGAGAAGAGATTCTTACTCTGGAGTTTTTAAAAGGTCAGCTGAAAGCAGTGAATGGCAAAACTCACCACAATCCGGTGGATGTAATCCGGGAAGTCGAAAAGATTGGATCTGCCTGGGCAATTGGCCGCGACACGCATGTAGGTGACACAATTATTGGCATCAAAGGCCGGGTTGGATTCGAAGCTGCAGCTCCAATGCTGATTATCAAGGCTCATCATTTGCTCGAAAAACATACCCTCACCAAATGGCAGCAGTATTGGAAGGAGCAGCTGAGTAACTGGTACGGAATGTTCCTTCACGAAGCTCAATACCTGGAACCCGTGATGCGCGACATGGAGAAATTTCTCGAAAGCAGCCAGGAAAACGTAACCGGAAAAGTAATCATCAAACTTTTGCCATATACATTTCAGTTGGTTGGAATTGAGTCGGAGCACGATCTTATGAACAGCAATTTCGGATCATATGGTGAGATGAACAAGGGCTGGAGCGCAGACGATGCCAAGGGATATACCAAGATATTGAGCAATCAGCTCAAGATCTTTTATGCGGTAAATAAATAGATATGGCAACAAGCAATAATATAAGAGTCGGAATTGTCGGAGGTGCCGGATATACTGCCGGAGAGCTGATCCGTATCCTTTTGTACCATCCTAATACAACCTTGAAATACGTTCAAAGCAGTAGCAATAATGGTCAACTTGTTTCTTCGGTTCACAAAGATCTTTTGGGGGAAACCGATTTGACCTTCAACAACATTGATTTTAGTCAGGTTGATGTGCTCTTTCTTTGCTCGGGTCATGGCAAATCCATTGAATATCTCGCCAAAAACGAAATTCCGGAGCATGTCAGAATAATCGATCTGAGCCACGACTTCCGATTGAAAAGGGAAGGAAACACTTTTGTTTATGGGTTGCCTGAGTTGAACAGATCAACAATAAAACAAGCCTCGCGCATAGCCAATCCCGGATGTTTTGCCACTGGTATCCAATTGGCACTTTTGCCTCTGGCTGCTGCCGGACTGATAGTTGACGACCTTCATGTGAATGCCATTACCGGATCTACCGGTGCCGGACAGGAGCCCACAAAAACATCTCATTTCAGCTGGAGGGATAGCAATTTGTCTGTTTATAAGGCGTTTGAGCATCAGCATCTTGGCGAGATCTGCGAAAGTCTGAAACAGGCACAATCTAATTTTGGAAATTCTTTGCATTTTATACCCGTCAGGGGAAACCATACACGAGGCATTTTTACCATTGCCTACACCCGTTTTGCGGGAACTCTGGCAGATGCGAAAACATTGTTCGCAGATTATTACCTGTCTCATCCATTTGTCTGGATCACCGATGAAAATCCTGATCTGAAGCAGGTCGTCAATACGAATAAATGTCTGCTTTACCTTGAAAAACACGGAGATCAGCTGATGATTATAACGTGCATCGACAATCTTTTGAAAGGTGCTTCTGGTCAGGCTGTTCAGAACATGAATCTGATGTTCGGCCTCGACGAGAAAGCAGGATTAAACCTGAAATCTATAGCCTTTTAATGATGAATTATGGATGATGAATGATGGATTTAAATGATTAAAGATGAATGAAGTAAGAGAAAATATATTGTTGGTCAAATCGCATTCTTTTGCTGTAGCAATTATCAAGTTATATAAATCAATTTCTAAGAATAGATATGAGTTGGTTCTTCCCAAACAAATTCTACGATCTGGTACTTCTGTTGGAGCATTAGTAAGAGAGGCTCAAAATGCTGAAAGCAAAGCCGATTTTGTTCACAAATTAGGTATTGCACAAAAAGAATGTGATGAAACAATCTATTGGCTTGAATTGCTCAATGAAACGGGTGACCTGGATGATAATCAATGTACTTCCCTGAAAAGAGAAGCAGAATCACTTCTAAGAATTATTAAAAGCTCAATTTTGACAACCAAAAAGAATATGCAAAAATAATGATGGATGATGAAAGAATAATGATGAATTATGAATTATGAATGATGAATTAAGAACGGACAATTGTTTCACTAATCTTGTTTTTTTTATCCATAATTCATAATTCATCATTCATAATTCATAATTCATAATTCATAATTCATCATTGTAAATAAACTAATTTTTATTACCGTGAATTTATTTGACGTTTATCCCCTTTACGACCTGACTCCGGTTTCGGCTATGGGATGTACAATTACCGACAAAAACGGCGTAGAATACCTTGATCTCTATGGTGGGCATGCGGTGATTTCAGTAGGTCATTCACACCCTCATTATTTAGAGCGGATTACCGATCAGCTGAAAAAGATTGGATTTTACTCAAATTCGGTACAAAATCCGATGCAGGAGGAGTTGGCATCCAAGCTGGGAGAACTTTCCGGTTATGGCGATTATAGCCTGTTTTTATGCAACTCCGGCGCAGAGGCAAACGAAAATGCCTTGAAGCTGGCCTCCTTTCTGACCGGGAAAAAGAGGATTGTAGCCTTCGATAAATCATTTCATGGTCGTACTTCCGCTGCAGTGGCAGTGACAGATAATCCTAAAATCATTGCACCACTCAATGATGTGCATGATCGTGTTATTCTTCCGCTTAATGATGTGGAGGCGTTGAGGGTTACCTTAGCGACCGGTGAGGTGGCTGCGGTTTTGGTGGAAGGTATTCAGGGTGTGGGTGGATGCAGGGTCCCTGATCCCAGGTTTCTTCAGGATGCCAATAAGCTGTGCAAGGAGAATGGCGCACTTTTAATTTTGGATGAAGTGCAATCCGGCTACGGCCGTAGTGGAAAATTCTTCGCCCACCAATATGCAGGCATCCGGCCTGATGTGATTACAGTTGCAAAGGGAATGGGCAATGGCTTCCCGATAGGAGGAGTATTGATTGCCCCCGAATTGAAACCCTGGCACGGGATGCTTGGGACAACTTTTGGTGGTAATTACCTGGCATGTGCTGCCGGTCTGGCAGTTTTGGAAATCATGGAGAGGGAAAAGCTTGTCGAGAATGCTGCAAATGTTGGAGGTTATCTTTTGGCGGAATTAGCTTCATTCAAGCAAATTAAAGAGATTCGTGGCAAAGGGCTGATGATTGGATTAGAATTTGAAGAGCCGGTGGTGGCACTTCGCAAAAAACTTTTGTTCGAAGAGAAAATTTTTACTGGAGTTACTGGCACTCATGTGATCAGAATTCTGCCTCCGCTGACATTGACAAAGAATGATGCAACACGATTCCTGGAAACCTTCAGCCGTGTTGTGAAAAATATGTAATTTGCACATTCAATCAAAAAGAAAATATTCATGCAAATCAATCAAACCAATATAGGCATAATCGGAGGTGGAAATCTCGGCAGATCAGTTGCTGAAGGCTTTCTGAAGGCCGGAATAGAGCCTTCAAAAATCTGCATTACCCGCCGAAGGGTCCACTTGCTGGAAGATCTTAGTACAAAAGGTGTACGCATCGAAAAAGAGAATCCAAAAGGTGTCATTGGTAGGGAAGTAATTATTCTGGCTGTAAAACCTTATCAGGCGATAGAACTGCTTCGGGAGCTGAAGCCTCACTTGAAATCCGGGCAGATTCTTCTCTCTCTGATGACAGGAATCTCACTGGCCGAATTAAACGAAAACGTTCCTGAAGGTGTGCTTACTTTCAGGGTGATGCCAAATACTGCTGTAGCATTGCAGGAATCCATGACGCTGATTGCTGCTCCTGATTGTGATCCAGCCATACAGAAATTGGTTGGTGATCTTTTTGAGACATTGGGCAAAGTGATTTTCATCAATGAGGAGTTGATGGCTGCGGCTACCGTGTTAGGTGCCTGCGGAATTGCTTTCGCCTTGCGCTTCATCCGGGCGGCAATTCAAGGTGGGGTTGAAATTGGATTCGGTGCGGACGTGGCCCAGCAAATAGTTGCCCAGACAGTAAAGGGTGCAACAGAGCTTATTCTGCAAACCGGAAGGCATCCCGAACAGGAGATCGATAAAGTGACCACTCCCAAGGGAATTACGATTTCAGGTTTGAATGAAATGGAACATCAGGGTTTCTCCTCGGCGTTAATCCGTGGTTTGCTGGTCTCCTTTAACAAACTGAACAACGCCCCCTCGACTTCGCTCGGGGACCGTTCTCAACTCTCAACTCTCAACTCTTAACTTAAAAAATATGGAACGACAAATCATTGAGATCGCCGATCGTCTCAAAGGGATGCGCGAATCACTGGAGATATCACCCGAAAAGGCAGCCCAGACCTGTGATATTTCAGTACCGGAATACCTGAAATACGAGAGTGGAGAAATGGATATTCCAGTCAGCGTGCTGCACCGGATGGCCAGACATTTTGGTTTTGATATTACCACCTTGCTCACCGGAGAGCAACCCCATGTTCACACTTTTGACCTTACCAGAAAAGGAAAAGGCGTTGTGGTTCAGCGGCGGCAGTCATACAACTATGAGTCGTTGTCGGCCAATTTTGCCAACCGCAAGGCGGACCCATATTTTGTGATCGTTGAGCCAAAGGAGGATCCTGAAATTGCCATCAACGCGCATACCGGACAGGAATTTCATTACATGCTCGAAGGTCAGATGAAGGTATGTATTGGCGAAAATGAGCTCATCCTTAATCCGGGAGACTCGGTCTATTTCGATTCATCTATTCCTCATGGGATGCAGGCGATGAATGGACGGGTCGCAAGGTTCCTGGCAATAGTGCTTTAAGAGCTAGGGTATGGACCCTGAGTCGATATTTAGAGACGCAAGGTTTGCGTCTGAAACGTCTAAAAAATTTGAAGTAATACAATTGTTCTTTTAATGTCAGATTCACCATCATACAAAAAAATAGTCGTTAAAGTTGGAAGCAATGTGCTGACCAGAGATGATGGGATGCTCAATGTTTCCAGAATGGCACATATCGTTGAACAGATTACCAAACTTAAAAGGGAAGGGGTTCAGGTAATTTTGGTTACCTCAGGAGCAGTGGCAGCGGGTCGTGCAGAGGTTGAGCCACTTAAAAAGCTGGATATGGTTTCCAGCCGGCAATTGTGGTCGGCTGTTGGTCAGGTAAAATTGATTAACCATTATGCTGAACTATTTCAGGAACAGGGAGTCACCATTGCCCAGGTACTGACGACAAAGGAGAATTTTGGGGACCGCCTGCATTACCTGAACATGCGCAACTGCATGCAAACGCTTCTCGAAAATGAGGTAATTCCTGTTGTCAATGAAAATGATACTATTTCAGTGACGGAGTTGATGTTTACCGATAACGACGAACTTTCCGGCTTGATTGCCTCGATGATGGATATGGAAGCACTGGTTATTCTTTCAAATGTCGACGGTGTTTATACTGCTTCCCCCGATCAACCCGGGAGCGAACTCATCCGGATCATCCATCCCAACAGAAGCGTTGAGAAGATTTCCATTTCTACTCAAAAATCGAATTTTGGAAGAGGCGGAATGCTGACTAAATATCACATTGCTGCTAAACTTGCCGGACAAGGAATCTCTGTATTCATTGCCAATGGATTTAAGGAAAATATATTAACAGATATTCTGCATACTAGCAACCAGCCGGCATTTACACATTTTCTGCCTGCTGCCAAAAAATCGAGCGGCGTGCGCAAGTGGCTTTCACATTCGGATGATTTTGCCAGGGGTGAGGTTGTTATCAACGAAGGAGCCCGGTCTGCCTTGCTTTCAGATAAGGCAGTCAGTCTCCTTATGATTGGAATTTCCTCGGTTACGGGATATTTCAAGGAGGGCGACATTGTACGGATCAAAGACCAGGAAGGAAACTTACTTGGATTGGGAAAGGCATCTTTTTCTTCAGATGAAGTAATGGAAGAGAAAGGTGGCAAGAAGACCAAACCCTTTATTCATTATGATTATTTGTATCTCATATGATGCCAATGGAATCAGCATATAATTTTCAATCGGTCCTGGATGCCGGCAGAAAGCTGGGGAAACTCACTACTGAGCAGATCAATCATTTGCTCCTGAAACTTGCTGACGCAGCCGAAGAGAACGTGGATGATATCCTGAAAGAAAATCAAAAGGATCTGGACCGGATGGATCCTTCTGATCCAAAATTTGACCGTTTGAAACTCACCAGGCCAAGAATTGAGGCAATAGCTCATGATATCCGGAATGTTGCCGCTTTGCCTTCCCCGTTAGGGAGAATACTGAGCCAGGAAACAATGCCCAACGGACTAAAAATAAAAAAGGTAACTGTGCCTTTTGGAGTGATCGGAATTATTTTTGAGGCGCGTCCAAATGTTACTTTTGATGTCTTTTCGTTGTGCATCAAATCGGGTAGTGCCGTGGTATTGAAAGGCGGAAGTGATGCAAATTATTCTAATCTGGCCATTGTTTCGGTCATCAAAAAAGTATTGACGTCCTTATCTATAGATGAAAATTCGTTGCTTCTGTTGCCCCCAACCAGAGAGGCAGCCACGGATTTGCTGAATGCCAGAGGATTTGTCGATCTCATTATTCCAAGAGGGAGTCAGGCGTTAATCGAGTACGTAAGGGAAAATGCAAAAATTCCGGTTATAGAAACCGGAGCCGGCATATGCCATACCTATTTTGACGCAGATGGAGACAAAGAAATTGGAAGGCAAGTGATCCATAATGCCAAAACTCGCAGGGTAAGTGTTTGTAATTCTTTGGATTGTCTTATAATTCACAAAAGCCGTATCCATGACCTGCCTTATCTTGTGAGCAAAATGTCGGAAAATAATGTAGAAATTTTTGCCGATCCATCCGCATTTGCTGAATTGTTGCAAGATTATCCTGCTCATTTGCTTCACAAGGCGAGAATAGAATCCTTTGGAACTGAGTTTCTCTCTTACAAGATGGCAGTAAAAACGGTTTCTTCGATGGAAGAAGCTCTTGAACATATTGCCACTTTTGGTTCAAAACACAGCGAAGCAATTATTTCAACAAACAGGAATACCCTCGATGAGTTTTTGCATACCGTCGATGCTGCTGCAGTTTTTGCGAATGCCAGTACGGCTTTTACAGACGGTGCACAATTCGGATTGGGAGCTGAAATTGGTATCAGTACTCAAAAGTTGCATGCCCGCGGCCCAATGGCTTTGCAGGAGATTACGACCTACAAATGGATCGTGGAAGGGGAGGGGCAGGTCAGGGAATAAGGATAAAGGATAAAGGATAAAGGATAAAGTAAAAGGATAAAGGATAAAGGCAAAAGGATAAAGTAGAAGGATAAAGGATAAAGGCAAAAGGATAAAGTGGAGAACGCTCAAATCAAGATCGCAGCAAAATAACTCATAACTCATAACTCAAATGCGGCATTTTACATCTGTTTACGACCTGCCCAACCTGACTGAGGCAGTAAAAATGGCCAGGGAAATCAAGAAGAATCCCTACGGGTACCAGCATCTAGGTAAGAATAAAACCATGGTACTGATCTTTTTCGATTCCAGTCTGCGTACAAGACTAAGTACCCAAAAGGCTGCCATGAATCTGGGAATGAATACGATGGTACTGAATGTTAGTCAGGATGGATGGTCGCTCGAGACCGAGCTGGGAGTTATAATGGATGGCGATAAGCCGGAACATCTGCGGGAAGCAGTTCCAGTTATTGGTACCTATTGTGACGTGATTGGCGTTAGGGCTTTTGCACGTTTCGAAAGCAAGGAAGATGATTATCAGGAGAAGATTCTAAAGCAATTTATGGATTATGCTGGTGTCCCAATTGTCAGCATGGAAGCTGCCACCCGTCATCCATTGCAAAGTTTTGCGGATCTCATCACCATCGAAGAGTTCAAGACAAAGCCAAGGCCCAAAGTCGTACTAACCTGGGCACCTCATCCAAAGGCTTTACCGCAGGCAGTTCCAAACTCCTTCGTAGAATGGATGAGGCAGACTGACTATGAATTGGCTGTGACCCACCCTGAAGGTTATGAGCTGGCTCCCGAATTTATGGGTGATGTCAAAGTAGAATACAATCAGGACAAAGCATTCGAAGGAGCCGATTTTATCTATGCCAAAAACTGGTCTTCCTTCGGACAATATGGGAAAATTCTTTCGAAGGATATGAGCTGGACTGTTACCATGGATAAAATGAGATTGACAAATCAGGCAAAATTTATGCATTGTCTTCCAGTTCGAAGAAACATGATTGTCACAGATGACGTATTAGATAGTGATTATTCGATTGTTGTGCAGGAAGCAGAAAATCGTGTATATTCAGCGCAAACTGTTTTAAAATTGATATTGGAGAATTTGGTATGAGAGATCGACTAACTATCATCAAAGTAGGAGGAAATGTTGTAGAGGAGGAGGCATCGTTAAAATCATTGCTCAAGGATTTTTCACGTATTGCAGGGAACAAAATTTTAGTTCATGGCGGAGGAAAAACCGCCACTATGCTAGCAGAAAGACTTGGCATAGAGAGCAAGAAAGTAGATGGAAGGAGGATTACCGATGCAGAGACCTTGAAAATTGTGACAATGGTTTATGCTGGGTTGGTCAACAAAAATATTGTAGCCGGACTTCAGGCATTTGGCAACAATGCCATTGGGTTAACCGGTGCTGATCTGGATCTGATACGTGCCGCGAGACGGCCTGTTGGCGAGATAGATTATGGTTTTGTTGGGGATATAAAGGCAGTCAATTATCAGGCATTAAATGAGTTGCTTACCTCCGGTGCGATACCTGTCGTGGCTCCAATTACCCATGACGGTCATGGTCAGTTGTTAAATACAAATGCGGATACCATTGCCTCGGAACTTGCAATGGCTATGTCTTATGACTTCGAAGTACAGCTGATCTTTTGTCTTGAGAAGAGTGGAGTGCTGATGAATGAAGCGGACGATAACTCAAGAATAAGCGAAATTACACCTGAACTTTTTGTACAATTAAAAGCAGATGGTATTGTTACCGGAGGAATGATTCCAAAACTTTCTGATGGCTTTGCTGCATTGAACAGAGGCGTTGGCGTGGTAGTCATAACCAATCCTGCCGGGATTAAGGATGGGCTGCGCGGAACGCGGTTGGTTTTGGCGTAGGAAGTACTTAGAATACTTAGAATACTTGGAGTACTTAGAGTACTTAAAGATAAGGACTCCCAGCTAATGTTGTTCATGGCTAATTACTCGAAGTACTTGAAGTACTCTAAGTATTCTAAGTACTTCTTTAACAGGCCACAAATCTAAATATTACACAAATGAACCCAGTATTTGTTGAAGATTCCATAGCACTCTTGAAAGCCATGATCCGCATTCCTTCGCTGAGCAAGGAGGAGGAGGTGGTAAGCGATATGATCTGTCAGAAGTTGGCTTTATGGGGATACCAGCCTTCCCGGGAGGGCAACAATGTTTGGATTCGTTCTTCACGTTGGGACGAAAATTTGCCGACCATATTGCTGAATTCACATGTAGACACTGTTCGTCCGGCCAAAGCCTGGACTTTTGATCCTTTTGGTGCGGAGGAAGTTGATGGGAAACTGATTGGTCTTGGCAGCAATGACGCAGGGGCATCAGTGGTCTCGCTTTTGTGTGCATTCAGGCACCTTGATCAAAAGCAACAATCCTATAATCTGATATACTGTGCCAGTTCAGAAGAGGAAATTTCAGGTATAAACGGTGTTTCTTCGGTACTGAAACATTTTGGTCATCTTAGCCTGGCTGTTGTTGGAGAACCTACAGGGATGCAAATGGCTGTTGCTGAAAAGGGTCTTGTGGTGCTTGATTGTGAGGCCAAAGGCAAACTTGGGCATGCAGCACGGAACGAAGGGGAGAATGCCATCTACAAGGCATTGGCCGATATTCAAACCTTAACAGGATTGTCATTTCCAAATCAGTCTAAACTACTTGGTCCAGTGAAAATTACCGTTACCCAGATTGAGGCAGGAACCCAACACAACGTCGTGCCCGATTCATGTAAATTTGTCTTGGATGTAAGAACCAATGAGTATTATTCGAACAATGAGGTTCATGAAACTATTTCTCAGGCAATATCTTCTGAGGTCACTCCACGTTCTTTTCGTCTAAACTCCTCAAGTATTCCTGTAGACCATCCTTTTGTGCAAAGAGGTATTCTGCTTGGATTGTCGCCCTATGGATCACCGACAACTTCCGATCAGGCTGTTATTCCATGCAATTCAGTCAAGATTGGTCCCGGTGAATCTGCACGTTCACACACAGCAGATGAATTCATTTATTTGGATGAAATTCGGAAAGGCATTGATATTTATATTCAACTACTGGACCAGCTGCAATTGTAAAATTTCTATTATGGAGATTGTACAGACGCACGGCCGTGCGTCT
>CAIRSO010000414.1 GCA_903881215.1 uncultured Bacteroidia bacterium | reverse complement strand
CTTTATCCTTTATCCTTTATCCTTTATCCTTTATGAGTATCCTTTATCCTTAATGAGTATCATAAATCTAGCAATACCTCACCAATATCTTTCCCATTAAATAAAAGGTTGTTGGGATTTTCTATCAACTCCTTTATTTTAACAAGAAATCCAACTGAATCTTTGCCGTCAATGATCCTATGGTCATATGAAAGGGCAATATACATCATCGGCCTGATTTCAACCTTCCCATCAACAGCCACCGGACGATCCTTAATGGCATGCAATCCCAAAATGGCACTCTGGGGAGGGTTGATGATAGGAGTCGACATCATGGACCCAAAAACGCCGCCATTGGTGATCGTGAAAGTTCCTCCCGTCATTTCCTGCACAGTAAGACGTTTATCTCTGGCTTTCTCTGCAAGGTCTTTGATCGAACCTTCAATCTGAGCTACATTCATCGTCTCAACATTGCGAATGATTGGAACCATCAAACCCTTCGGACTTGATACTGCAATTCCGATATCATGGTATTTTGGTGTGACAATCTCCTCACCATCAATCATTGAATTAACAGAAGGATGCTGCAATAGGGCCTGACTAACGGCTTTGGCAAAGAAGGCATTGAATCCCAGCTTGTAGCCATATTTTTCAGTAAAAGATTTTTGAAAGCGTGTTCTCAAGTCCATTACTTTGCTCATATCAACTTCGTTAAATGTTGTGAGCATAGCGGTCTCATTCTTAACTGCCACCAATCGCTGGCTCAGTTTACGCCTTAAAGGAGTCATGCTGACACGATCTTCCTCGCGACTTGCTTTTACCTGACCTTGAGTCGGATTAGCATATGCTTTAACAATCTGTTCCATATCTGTTCTGGTGAGCCTTCTGATCCCTTCCAGGACATCGTCGACAGACAGATTTGCCTGTTCCATGACCGCTTTCGCAGTGGGAGTCATTTTTAGAGATATTTCTGTCACCTTAGATCCAGAAACTAATGCCGGAGCATCGATATCTTTTTTATTCTCCTTAATATCAGTATTTTGTTCTTTTTCTTTTGGCTTAGTTACAGATGGAGCAGGCTTTTCATCAGGTTGCGAAGGGCTCTTCTCTGTATCAATTGTTCCTGCAACGCTGCCGACAATGACACGATCTCCCACCTTAGCGAGAATATTCAATTGCCCGGCAGCTGTAGCAATAAGAGAAAGGGTGGCTTTGTCTGATTCTACTTCAGCCAACTCCTGATCTTTTCTCACAATGGTACCATTTTCAACCAGCCATTTGCCAATTTCAACTTCAGAAATGGATTCACCTGGCGAGGGTACTTTAATTTCAACGATCATGTTATGCTTATTTATTGTTTTATTTTCTAAAAAGTCTGATGATCTAGCTAAAAACGGAATCCATGATACGTTCCAGTCTGCGCTTGTGTTTCTCAACCAATCCGGCAGCCGGACTTGCACTTTCAGGACGACTTACCAATTCGAGCCCCAATTCAGGATATTTTCTGAAGAGATAAGGCCACACGCCCATATTGGCAGGCTCATCTTGAACCCACAAGAACCTTTTAGACTGCGGGTTATTAAATATTATTTCACGTACTTCTTCAGATGGGAAAGGAGATATCTGCTCTACTCGATGGATGGCAACATTCATTTTATCAAGCTTTTCTCTTCTTTCGATCAATTCAAAATATATTTTACCGGATGTAAAAACAACTACTTCAGCTTTTCCTTTTTTGACATCCTTGTCCCTGATTAATTTGATGAAACCGCCTTTGGTTAACTGTTCCAGGGAAGAAACAACTTTTGGATGACGGAGAAGGCTTTTAGGAGTAAATACAATCAATGGAATTCTTACATCACCCAATACTTGTCGTCTCAAACAATGAAAAAGATTGGCCGGGGTAGTAGGAACAACTACATGCATGTTATAATTGCTGCAAAGGGACAAATACCGCTCAATTCTGGCGCTGGAGTGTTCCGGGCCTTGTCCTTCATACCCATGCGGCAGATAAAGAACTAAACCGTTCATCATTCCCCACTTTTCACCGGCTGAACAGATGTATTGGTCATAGATGACTTGAGCGACATTGGCAAAGTCGCCAAACTGACCTTCCCAGATGGTTAAACCTTTGGGATTAGCCATCGAATAGCCATACTCAAAGCCCATTACTGCGTATTCGTTTAGCGGAGAGTTGTGTACAGTAAAGGAAGCCTGATCTTTTGAGATATTTTGAAGAGGGAAATACTTTTCGCCACTATCTTCCAGTACCAGAGCCGAATGCCTGTGGGAGAATGTACCACGTTGTGCATCTTGTCCACTAAGGCGTACCGGAATTCCTTCGTTGAGCAAGGTAGCATACGCAAGTAATTCGCCCAATGCCCAGTCCACCTTTTCGTTGGCGATCATTTGCCTGCGATCCTCCATTAATTTGACAATCTTGCTAAAAAATTTCTTGTCAGCAGGTAAATTGTTAATAGATTCTGCCAGTTTTTTTAGTTCAGTTTCGGAAACTGCCGTTGGAACTTCATACATCTCGCATGGATCGGGCAAACGATACTGTTTGTATTCCTCGACTAGAAAATTTTTGATATTTAGTTTATCAATCAGCTTGCTTTCATCATAATTAGCCTCCAATTGCTTGTCAAATCGGGCAATTTCATCATCAACCTCCGTTTGTGTCATCACACCTTCTTCGATCAGCTTTTTAGCATATATGTCCCTGGGATTTGGATGACTTGCAATGATTTTGTAAAGTAGTGGTTGGGTGAATCTAGGTTCATCGCCCTCATTGTGACCGTATTTCCGGTAGGAAAGAATGTCAATAAACACGTCAGAATGAAAATGTTGCCGGAATTCAAGAGCAAGTTTGACGGTAAAGATAAGTGCTTCGACATCATCCCCGTTTACATGAAATACAGGAGAACGGGTAACCTTCGCAACATCAGTACAATAGGTACTTGAACGTGCTTCCAGATAATCTGTGGTAAATCCTACCTGATTGTTGACCACCAAATGCAAAGTGCCGCCTGTTTTGTATCCCGGGAGCAATGACATTTGAACAATTTCATAAACGATTCCTTGTCCGGCGATGGCAGCATCCCCATGGATTATGATGGGAGCAATCTTGCTGAAATCTCCGTTATATTGGTGATCGATCCTTGCACGAACCATTCCTTCGGTCAAAGATCCAACTGTTTCAAGGTGCGAAGGGTTAGGAATCAGACTCAATTTCATCTTTTCGCCGGCGTCGGTGGTAACAATATTCTCAAAACCGAGATGGTATTTTACATCACCTAGTGAGATACCTTCCTCATATTCAGTTGCAGTGAATTCCTTGAAAATATTTTTGTAGGGCTTTTCAAGAATATTTGCCAGAACATTCAATCTACCCCGATGAGCCATTCCCACTACATACTCTTCAATTCCAAGTTTGGCACCGTGCACTATCAGGGCATCTAGCGCTGGTATCAGAGCCTCAGTACCTTCAAGGGAAAAACGCTTCGCCCCAACGAATTTTCGATGGATAAAACTCTCAAAACTTACAGCAATATTCAGATGGTAGAAGATGTGTTTTTGTTGCTCAGGCGAAAAATATTCGTTGTTTTTCGATTTCTCCATCCTGATTTTCAACCAATCAATCAGCTCAGGTTGGCGCATATAAAGAAACTCGGCACCGATAGACTCACAATAGGTAGTTTCGAGGTGTGAAATAATCTCTTTTAGGGTAACGTTACCAATTCCAATTTCTTTGCCCGCATGAAAAACTGAATTTAAGTCTCCTTCCTCCAAATCAAAATTTTTGTAATCAAGGGTAGGAGTATAATCTCTTCTTTTTCTGACAGGATTGGTACGGGTAAAAAGATGCCCCCTTTGACGGTATCCATTGATTAAATTGAGAATCCTGAACTCTTTTTGAATCCGGTTCTCATCAGCCGCTGAGACGGAGGCTTCCTGGTAAGATTTTCTGGCTAACTCAAATCCTTCGAAAAAATTGCGCCAGGTAGGTTCAACATTAACCGGATTTTCAAGGTAATTATTGTAAAGTTCTTCAACTGCACTGATTTCCTGATTGCCAACAAGGGAAAATTTATCCATATAAAATTGTTAATGTTCCATCTTACGTTTGAAATGAAAATATGTTCAATCCCAAATGTACTAAAATGATCAGTTATTTCTCAGAAATAATCAGCAATTTTAACAAATAATTTCCACCTGGAGTGGGTCAGCTTGAATAGGACAGAACCATGGATCAAACCAAAGAATATTTTTTAAAACAACTTGCAGATTATTTGTATAAGATTCATGGTCAGAATATTACTGATTTGACTATTGTCTTTCCTAATCGTCGTGCTGGTCTTTTTTTTACTGAATATCTAAATAGGATCATTAAAATATCTACTTTTTCACCTGAAATAATTACCATTCAGGAGCTTTTTTCAAATATTTCATCTTTGAGATCCGAAGAGCAAATTCAACATATTTTCAGACTATTTAAAATCTACAAAGAATTAAGTGGGTCGAAAGAAACTTTCGATGAATTTTATCTTTGGGGAGAAATGCTTCTGAATGATTTTGATCAGGTAGATAAATATCTTGTTGATGCAGAACTTTTATTTACCAATATCACAGACCTTAAAGAGATTGATGAGCACTTTAATGATTGGAATGATGATCGAAAAGAGGAGATCCGGCAATTTTGGACAAGCTTAACAGTAGGTGAACAGAAAAAAGACCAGAAAGAGTTTTCCAGACTTTGGCAAGTATTGTTTCCCATTTATAAAAAATTGAAAGAGGAGCTTTCTTTGGAAGGAATTGCCTATGAAGGAATGCTTTTTCGCGAATCGGTTGAAAATCAGGATAATCTGTTTGGAGTTTATCTATCTGAAAGAAAGTTCGTTGTTGCTGGTTTTAATGCCTTAAATAATTGTGAAAAAAGACTCTTCCAATTTTTGCAATCAGGAAAGAAAATCGATTTTTTTTGGGATTTCGACCATTATTATATGGACGATTTGAACCAGGAGGCAGGTCTATTCATGAGAGAGAACCTCGAACTATTTCCTCCGGTGGATTTCCCCTTTGATACCGATTGTTTTAAAAGGAGTAAAAATATTCAGATTTTTCATTCACCTTCCCAGATTGGACAGACGCAAATTGCTTCCAGGGAAATTGCCAAAATGGCGCTTAAAACAATTGATTTTCACGATACTGCCATTGTATTGTGCGATGAAGAGCTACTACTTCCGGTAATTTCAGCAATTCCAAAAGAAATCGAAACCGTCAATGTAACCATGGGTCTTCCGCTCAAACAAACTCCGCTCTTTAGTCTGATAAGCCTATTGATTTCACTTCAGAGAAAGGCCAAAAGGGATGGAGAAAGACTCAGTTTTCATTATAAAAGTGTATCAGAATTGCTAAATAATCAATTTATTCAATCGATATATCCTATTGAATGTAAGTTGATTGTAGAGAATATTATTAAGAATAATTTGCTTTATATCCCAGTTGAAGATTTGAGTACCAACGACCTCTTCAAAAAGATATTTATCGGCAATAAAGCTGTTTCAGATCTGCCTGACTATTTCCTTTCCATCTTATTCGATCTTTTTCTTTTCTGGGAGAAAAATAATGATTACGTTTTTGCAAGCAACTACCAGGAGTATATCTATCAGGTGTACCTTTCGGTTAACAAGCTTAACAATTCCCTTTTCGTAAAGGGAAAAGCCATCATGGGCAATGATGGGTTCTTGTCTCAAGATAGTTTTTTCAAAATAATGCTTCAATATCTGGAGGCTTTGAACATCACATTTGAGGGTGAACCTCTTGCCGGACTGCAAATCATGGGAATTTTGGAAACACGTTCACTGGATTTCCAAAACATAGTGTTATTGTCTGTAAATGAGGGCATTATGCCAAAGGCGAACACTTCGGGATCATTTATTCCATACCATCTTCGCAAAGGGGTAGGCTTGCCAACAGTGGAAGAGCAAAATGCGATGTATGCCTATTATTTCTATCGCTTACTGCAAAGAGCTGAAACGGTAACATTTATTTATAACTCTGGCTCAAGTGGTCTAAAAACAGGAGAGAAGAGTCGCTTTTTACACCAGTTGTCGTTGGAATCTCCGTTTAACATATCCGAGGAGGGAATTGAAAATACCATTGATCCTGTGTCAACCATTCCAATCATCGTTGAAAAAAAGGGTCGTGT
>CAIRSO010000413.1 GCA_903881215.1 uncultured Bacteroidia bacterium | reverse complement strand
CTTTATCCTTTTAACTTTATCCTTTATCCTTTTAACTTTATCCTTTATCCTTTTAACTTTATCCTTTATCCTTTTTTAGGCATTCCCTGTACCTCTTAATCGTCTCCTCTAGTCCGAGGTACAAAGCATCCGCAATCAGCGCATGCCCAATGGAGACCTCAAGCAAATTGGGAATATGTTGATCGAAGTAGCGAAGGTTCTCCAGACTTAAGTCATGACCTGCGTTGAGGCCCAACCCGTATTTTTCAGCTGCCTGAGCGGCAAGTACAAAAGGGCGAATGGCTTTTTCGGGATTGTCAGGAAATTCTGTGGCATAAGGTTCCGTGTATAGTTCAACCCTGTCCGCCCCAACAAGAGCCGCTCCTTCGATCATATTGATGTTTGTTCCGACAAAAAGGGAAACCCTGATTCCGCCTTGCTTAAATTTACCTGCAACCTCTTTCAAAAAAGCCGCATTTTTTATCGTATCCCATCCGGCGTTGGAAGTTATAGCATCTGGAGAATCAGGCACCAGCGTTACCTGCTCCGGATGGACTTGCAGCACCAATTCAATAAATTTTGGATCAGGATATCCTTCAATGTTAAATTCTGTGGTAACCAAAGGTCTTAATTCTCTCGTATCTGCGTAACGAATGTGCCTTTCGTCCGGACGGGGATGAACAGTGATTCCTTCCGCCCCAAAAAGCTGACACCTGATGGCAGCTTCTGTGACACTAGGCATTGTGCCACCCCTGCTGTTTCGCAGTGTCGCTATTTTATTTATATTTACGCTTAATCGTGTCATTTTTCCTGGCAATTAATTAGGTTTGCAATTTACGAAATGATTCGCATTCAAAAACAAACTTACTTTTGGTTATGATCGCTGAAGCCTTAATTTCTGATTCGATTCCTTTTGTAAGCCTTGGTGATACTTCCTCCAAAGTTCTGACCCTCATGGAAGTTTTTAGAGTATCACATCTTCCTATTGTGAGCGATCAGGAGTATCTTGGTGTTATATCGGACAAGGAAATATTTGATGCAAATGATTTTGACGCACCTCTCGAAGCATTTATCTCAGATCAGTTGCTGAAACCGCACGTTCACCCTCTTCAGCATATTTTTGAAGTCGCAGCGGTAGCTTCCAGTTGCGGAGTATCCATCGTTCCTGTGCTGACAGAAGATCATATTTATCTGGGTTCAATCTCAAGGTATGATTTAAGCAACCAGCTCACGATGCTATTTTCGCCAAATGAACCCGGAGGTATCCTCGAATTGACGATGTGTGAAAACGATTACTCGTTGGCGCAAATTACACAGATCATAGAAGGAAATGATGCAAGGATCTTAAGTTTGTATACCTGGAAACCAAATGGATCAACAACTGAACTCAATGTAACCATCAAGGTTAATCAGGTAGACCTATCAGGGATTATTCAGACCCTCACCCGCTATAATTACGAAATAAGGGCCACATTTATGGATCAGACACCGCTCAAAAGCCTTATTGACGACCGCTTTGATCAATTTATGAGATACATTAATACTTAAAAATTTTCTTGATGAGAATCGCCATTTTTGGATGGACCATCGGCCCGATTTTTTATGACAGCATGAAACGACTGTTGGAGATCCTGCATCATCATCAGACAGAGGTCATCATATACGGACCATTACTCAAATTTTTGAAAAAGGAGGCAGGGCTGGATCCCGGAAAAGTAGAGGTTTTTACTTCCGGCAAAGAGCTTATAAATGTTGATTTTTTTCTGAGTATAGGAGGGGATGGCACGTTTCTTGAAGCAATTACTTACGTGAGGGATTCCGGGATACCTATGGTGGGAATCAACAGCGGCAGATTGGGTTTCTTGGCGGATATAGCCCAAACCGAACTCGAATTTTCGATGGAACAGTTGTATGCAGGGAAGTTTATCTTACAACCCAGATCCTTGATAAAGCTTGAAGATGAGCTGGGTCAGTTTTCGAACTTCCCTTATGCCATGAACGAATTTACTGTTCACAAGCAAGAATCTACTCATATGATCTCGGTGCATGTGGAGGTAGCAGGAGATCTTTTGAACACTTATTGGGCAGATGGAATCATTGTTTCAACACCCACAGGTAGCACCGCCTATTCATTGAGCGTGGGTGGACCTATTCTAGCTCCTGGTGCCGCCAATTTTGTTATTTCTCCCATCGCTCCGCATAATCTAGCCATCCGGCCGATCGTAATACCTGATCATGAGGAGATTACCTTGTGGGTGGAGGGTCGGGGAGGCAGATATATGGCTTCCTTGGATTCGCGTTCTGCCGCTTTTGAGACGGATAAAACCTGGAAAATTCGCAAATCAGACTTCATTATCAATGTATTAAAATTTGAAAATCAGTCTTTTTACGAAACGCTGCGCAAAAAATTGCTTTGGGGGGCCGACAAAAGAAACTAATACAGCCCAAAGAGTGCTGCTTTTTGGTTCAATGCTGAGCTTAAAGAGCAATATTTCGCCTCTTTATGTTACCTTTGTAACCATCAAAACGAGTTAGATTTTATGAAGAGATTGTTGATCACCTTTTCCATTGTTCTCTGTTTTTTGCAGGCTCTCCCGCAAAAATCGGCGGATGTTGGTATTCGTATCGGTGCTGCAGTCTATTGGGGCGACCTCGAGAATGTTTCTTACGATAAGGAGATTACTGCACTCTATGGTGTCCTGGGAAGATGGAATTTCAATAAAAGGATGTCTGTCAGAGGGCAACTGATTTCTGGAACCCAGAAATCCTCCGGAACATTTCCGGGCGTAAATTTCGCTGAACCAAATTCAAGGATATCCTTGAATGATATCAACGGAATTCCTTATGAATTGTACTTGAAAAAGTCAGATGAATCCTACAATTTTAACCGTTCAATGCAATCTTTTGAAGCAATATTCGAATTCAACTTCATGGATTATAAAATGGGAAGTATCACCAAAGAGCGTTTTACTCCGTTTTTGTCTCTTGGTGTTGGTGGGTTTTACTCAAGGGCTTCCAGAAGAGGAACATTGGTTCTGATGCCGCAGGTTGAAGACTACCCATTCGTTCCTTTCAAAGGGCTTTACAGACCTTTGCTGGATAATAGCAACAATAAGACCAACGATGCCGATGCTCTTGCCCCCATCATTCCGATGGGTTTTGGCATTAAATATAATTTAACAAAAAGACTGGGAGCATGCGTGGAGCTGTGTGTGAGAAAAACGTTTACCGATAACATAGATAACCTGAAGGATCCCAAGAGATTTCAAAATGCGGATCCTTTGATGAATTCCTATCCACCTTCTTTTGCAAGAAGTGTTCTAGTAAACAACGACTGGTATGCATCTCTGCATCTATCGCTGCACTGGCAGGTTTGGACAGACAAAGGTATTTGCAAAGTGAACGATAAAAAAGTGAAAAAAAGTGCATTCTAAACAGTTGATACCAGAAAAAATACCACAACATGTGGCCATCATCATGGATGGAAACGGTCGCTGGGCCGAGCAACATGGACTAGACCGGATCTTCGGTCACCGCGAAGGGGTTGATTCAGTACGCTCTGTCGTGGAAGGGGCAGGAGAGATCGGAATTCAATACCTGACCCTCTATGCTTTTTCGACAGAAAACTGGAATCGTCCCAAAGAAGAAGTAAATGCTCTGATGGGCTTGCTGGTTCATGCCATTGTTGCTGAGACCGAGAATCTTCATAAAAACAATGTTTCCTTGCGCACCATCGGTGATATCGCCTCATTACCTGATGAAGTTCAACAAAAATTAGCAGGTGCTATTGATAAAACATCTGCCAATACCGGGCTTCGTCTAGTGCTGGCACTGAGCTATTCTGGTCGTTGGGAGATGGTTGAAGCTGCTAAAAAGATGGCAGATGAGTTAAAAAATGCCAAAATTGACAAAAGTAGCATCAATGAGGAGATGATTGG
>CAIRSO010000412.1 GCA_903881215.1 uncultured Bacteroidia bacterium | reverse complement strand
TTGCCAGCATGTTTGCATATAGGGTTTCAAAAGATAAATATGACAAAGCTCTTTATGGTACCATGCCATTAAAAACGCCAAAGCTGACAAAGGGCGATTATGTCGTCGGATATAACCAAGATGAACAGGAAATTCGTTCTTTCATACAATTCATAAATGCCCACACTTTAACTGTTGCAAATTCAGGGGCAGGTAAAACAAATTTAACCCGCTCCAAAATTCTGAAAATTGCTAAAAAAATAGATGGTTTATGGTTATTCGACCTGAGAAAAAGTGAGTTTGTTTTTCTGAAACCGCACCTGGCAAAATTAGGTATCCAGTTGTTGGTTTTGCCTGCGAGAGTTCTTCGTTTGAATCCATTGCAGCTACCTGTTGGTGTTACGGTTCAAGAATGGATCAATCGTGTTGCGGATATGCTGGTGCAGGTGCTTGAACTGCCGCCACGGGCAAGTAAATTGTTACAGTCAAAATTATTCTGTCTTTACCAGAAGTTTCAACCGGAGAAAAATATATTCCCTACGCTTTACGATCTGTTTGAGTTGATTAAAAAGGATAAGGAGTCAAATCCGCAAGCCCGCATGGCAATACTTGATTCTCTTGAGCCGGTACTTCGGTCATTGGGGCCAAAAGTATTGGCATATCGATACGGCTGGCCTTCCTCTGAACTGGCTAAAAAGCATATTTGCTTTCAACTAGCCGGTGTCTCTGAAGTAGATAAGAATCTTATTTTGAATGACCTTATTTTGTCTGAGTTTACCTCAAGGATTGCACAAGGGGTTTCCAATCCATTAATGGACCTCCTCATAAATGTTGACGAGGCACAAAGATTATGTTCATCGGCAAATCAGTCCTCGGCAATTGCAGATATAATTGGCCTTGTAAGAGGGACTGGAATTGGCCTTGATTTGAGTCTTCAAAGTGTGTATGACTTACTGCCTCAAATCATAAGCAATACCGCCACAAAAATTTTAGGCAGATGCGGCAGCATAGCGGACTATACTAATGCGGGCCATAGTATGGGACTTAGTTCCGAACAGATCCAGTGGGCACAAATGAATCTTGTGCCAGGCCGGTTTATTGGCCAATTTGGAGAAGGC
This sequence comes from uncultured Bacteroidia bacterium, assembly GCA_903881215.1. Taxonomy (GTDB): domain Bacteria; phylum Bacteroidota; class Bacteroidia; order Bacteroidales; family Prolixibacteraceae; genus CAINVV01. The sequence continues at coordinate 789 of CAIRSO010000412.1, read as the reverse complement.
GAACTAAGGCATCCGTTTGTATTCAATGTTAAACTGATAGATTGTCCTGAACTATCCGGCAGTGAACAAATGGATATAGGTTCTCTGTCCAGCCTGCCGACCGTCTATGTCTCCGAATTCGATGGATGGGGAAAACAATTGGTCCTTGATCTGCCAGAAGCATCCTCGCCAAAGGAGCATCTGTTCGAAAGTGAACAGGAATACCATTTCTGCAAAGCTGTCGTTAATCAACCATTGCAGGCTTCCAGTACTTACCCAAAGCTGGCAGGAATCAGCAGTAAAAACGCAAAGAAGGTTAGAGAGCAGCTTATATTGAGAGCATATATCAGGGAGCATACCATTGATTCAGGATACCGCGGAAGAAGTTCTATTCTGCTTGAAGCCCTTCCGGCAGGCATACAAGCCGTTCAAAAATACGAGGAGAAATAATATGTATTTGACAATAATCACTATAACATTACTGGCAGGCTTAGTCCTTTTTCTTCGGGGAGGTGCACTGCACAATCACCTGGTACTTGAAACCGAAAACATTTTCAAACGGGCAGGATTTAATACCCAGCAGGAATACCCCCAGCGACTGCCTGATGGTCGGTTGGATTTCATCGACTTGCTGGTGCAAAAAGGCAATTGCATTATCTGCATAGAAATTGAAACTTCGGCTCGATATGTCCTCACTAATGCTGCCAAAGCCGACCAACTCGGGTTGCCTCTTATTGTCATTGTCCCGAATAGAAAAGTGAAAATGGCGGTACAGAATAAGCTGGCTCAGGATCGAATTACCGCAGGAGG
>CAIRSO010000411.1 GCA_903881215.1 uncultured Bacteroidia bacterium | reverse complement strand
TGTCGGCGAAGCCATGTTTTTCAAAGCATTTTTTTATTTCAATTTACTGCGCAAATTCGGAGACCTTCCCTGGTATTCGAAACCACTTGAGACCGACTCTCCTCAATTGTATGACCCTCGCCTGGCTCGAAATGTAGTTGCCGATAGTATTATTTCCTTGCTGGACAATGCAGCAGGTCGGCTGAAGGAGAAGGGAAAAGAAACGTCCTTCCGTGTGTACAAAGAACTAGCCTTGTTACTGAAAGCAAGAGTAGCATTGTACGAAGGAACCTGGGAAAAATACCACGCTGGTACGCCATTTGGGGTGACAGGATCTGATCCGAACAAATACCTTCAAGTAGCTGTAATAGCAGCCGAGAGTGTAATGAGTACAGCTAAGTTCAAGCTATATTCTACTGGAAAAACTAATCTTGATTACATTAATTTGTTTAATGGCAATGACTATTCGGCTGTTTCAGAAATAATGTTGTGGGCTAAATACGACATTAAATTGGGCATGGGGCACTCAGCATTTTTGACATCCTACAATGGTCGTGGAACAGGGCTTTCAAAAAGTATTCTTGAAAGTTATTTATGTTCAGATGGTCTTCCGATATCCATGAGTCCACTTTACAAAGGTGACGCCACTTACCTGACAGCTACCCAGAATCGTGATTCGCGCCTCACACAGACTCTTTATATGCCGGTAGATCCGGTGAGAATTTTAAATGGAGTAGTGCTGGCAACATTTCTATATCCGGAAATAGATAATGCCGCTTCAGGAGGAATCAATACTACCGGGTATGAGATTGAAAAGGGGCATCGACCAATTAAGAACAGTACCGCCGACTTTTTTGATTCAGATCAGGCAACAGTTCTTTTCAGATACGCGGAAGTTTTGCTGATCTATGCTGAAGCTAAAGCTGAATTGGGTACGATTGCACAAAGTGATTTGGACAAATCCATAAACTTGCTTAGGGCCAGGGTGGGTATGCCAGGCATGAATCTGGGAGATATCAATGGATGGGGCAATGCCAAAGAATTTCCATCGCTTTCTAATATCATCAACGAAGTCAGAAGAGAACGCAGAATTGAGTTGGCGGTAGAAGGATATCGCCAGGATGATCTTTTCCGTTGGAGAGCACATAGTTTGATCACGGGAGTGAAGCCGTTGGGTGCAAAATTTGTACAGGCCAGTTATCCAACCATGGTTGTCGGCAAAAATGTCTATGTCAATGGTGATAGCTATATCGAACCTTACCAAAAATCTTTACCTGCAGGTTGGGGTTTCAAACCCGACAGAGATTATTTATCTCCCATTCCGACCAACGAATTGACAATCAATACCAAGTTGAAGCAGAATCCGGGTTGGTAGATGATTTTCATTAAAAAATGAAGTTTAAGAGTGAAAAGGGGTGGTTGTTTCTGCCCCTTTTCTATAAATTTGAATCTGCGAATTATGAAGAATATGGCCAAATCTATTTTGTTCTGTTTGTTTTGCCTGGTCTCTATTAGCTCCATGAGTCAGCAAATGAATATTTATTCAGATTTTCCTGGCGGGAATATCCTTATCGATAAAATCAAAGGTGATACGATATGGGTACGGCCCGATTTGCGCGACACAGAAGGCGACTGGTTTTATTGGTATTTTGCTGTGTCGAATGCGGAAGGCCGTAAACTGACTTTTGTCTTCAACAAGCCCAATCAGTTCACCAAAATGGGTGCCTCCATCAGTACGGATGGGGCAAAATCCTGGCAATGGCAGGGAGGCGATGCTGTTGAGAAAAACCGGTTTACCTATCAATTTGCTTCCAACAGTGAAGTCCGCTTTAGCATGGGAATTCCTTATACCCAGGAGAATTTTGACAGTTTCATGAAGCAGTTCAAAGGCAATCGCTGGATGTGGCAATCAGCGCTTTGTCAGACTAAAAAGGGACGCACTGCCGAGCTGGTTAAAATAAAAAACCCCTTCAAAGTGCCGAATATGAAAGTGCTGGTAACTGCCCGAAACCATGCCTGCGAAATGATGGGCGACTACCTGATGGAAGGGATCATTCTTGAAGTGATGAACAACGCCTGGCTGAAAGAAAATGTCGAATTTGTCTTTCTTCCGTTTATGGACAAAGACGGGGTGGAAGATGGTGATCAGGGAAAGAACAGATTGCCCCGTGACCACAACAGGGATTACAGTGAAATAAGCGTTCATGAGACCACCGCCGCCTTGCGCAAAATGGAGCCCTTGTGGAGCGAAAACAAATTGAAAATTGCATTGGATCTGCACTGTCCCTGGATTAAAAATGTGGACAATGAGCATATCTTCCTGACTGGCTCAGATAACAAGGAAATGGAACGCAAACAGCTTGTTTTTTCTGATATTCTGGAGAAAAACAAGAAAAGCGAGTTGACTTATTTTACCAGCGGGATGGCATTGTCCGGGAAACTTGACTGGAACGATCCCAAAAAGAGCCTTCCGAAAGGAGATTCTTTTCAAAAATGGTCAGCAAAAATTCCTGGCGTGGATATGACAACCACGATCGAATTTCCTTATTCTTACAATTCTGGTCAGGTCATTTCAGCCCAAAATGCGGTGGATTTCGGCAAAGATGTTGCCCATGCGATGGAATTGTATCTCAAACAATTGGAAAAATAATTATTGCACAATGGTACACCAAAAAATCCTCTGGATTCCTGTTTTCATGCTGGTCATCTCCTCCGGCATGCTCTTTGCTCAGCAAAAGCCTGTTTACCTGGATCAATCTAAACCCACTGACATTCGGGTTGCCGATCTTATCTCAAAGATGACCCTGACCGAGAAAGTGCAACAAATGGCACACAATTCGCCTGCAATCGACCGGCTTAATCTTCCTGCCTACAACTGGTGGAGCGAGGCTTTGCACGGTGTGGCACGATCAGGAAATGCAACTGTTTTTCCTCAGGCGATTGGTTTGGCTGCAACTTTCGATGAGGATCTGGCCTTTCGTACCGCCGATGCTGTCTCGGACGAGGCAAGGGCGATCTACCAGGCTGCCATCAAAAAGGATCACCGCTTCAGGTACGGCGGACTCACCTTCTGGACACCCAACGTGAACATTTTCAGGGATCCGCGATGGGGAAGGGGCCAGGAGACCTACGGTGAAGATCCCTACCTGACCGGTCGGATGGGGCTCAATTTTGTGAAAGGGCTTCAAGGGAACGACCCGAAATACCTGAAAGTAGCCGCCTGCGCCAAGCATTTTGCCGTGCACAGCGGACCTGAACGGCTGCGCCACGAATTCAACGCGGTGGTCTCCAAAAAAGATCTGTATGAAACCTATCTGCCGGCTTTTAAGACGTTGGTCGACGGTGGCGTCGAATCGGTGATGTGCGCCTACAACCGCACCAACAGCGAACCCTGTTGCGGCAGCAAAGAGTTGCTGGTCGATATTCTCCGCAACAGCTGGGGTTTCAAAGGTCACGTGGTATCAGATTGCTGGGCCATTGCCGATATTGACAAAGGACACAAATATACTGCGACACCTGCCGAATCTGCCGCCTTGTCGCTCAAAAAGGGGGTCAACCTCAATTGCGGGGATGAGTATTATCCTTACCTGATCGATGCCGTTAAGCAGGGATTGGTCACCGAGAAGGAGATCGACGCCTCTCTGGCTGTACTGCTCCGCACCCGGTTTAAATTGGGCATGTTTGACGATGAGGGCAAAAATCCCTATGTTTCTATCTCCCCGGAGGTTATTAACTCCTCCAAAAACAGGAAGATCGCGCTTGAAGCCGCTCAGAAATCTATCGTGATGCTGAAGAACAACGGTGTCCTTCCCTTGGAAAATGACATCGGCTACCTCTTTATCACCGGACCAAATGCCACCAGCGTGGATGCGCTCATGGGCAATTATTATGGTGTGAACCAAAACATGGTCACCATCCAGGAGGGTATCGCCGGACACCTGGCACCGGGCAGTTTGCTTCAGTATAAAATGGGTTTTCTTCCCGACAGGGAGAATGTCAACCCGATCGACTGGACCTCCGGTGATGCCAAACAGGCAGATGCCATCGTGGTGGTGATGGGATTGTCGGGTAACCTGGAAGGCGAAGAAGGAGAATCGATCGCTTCGGCTGATTATGGAGACCGGCTTAACTTCGATCTTCCCAACAATCAGATTGAGTTCCTAAAGAAACTTAGGAAAGACAATACCAAACCTATTGTAGTTGTACTTACAGCCGGATCACCGGTCAAGATGAGTGAAATCAGCGAGCTGGCAGATGCAGTATTGTGGGCCTGGTACCCCGGAGAAGAGGGAGGTAACGCAGTGGCGGATGTTATGTTTGGAAAAGTATCTCCATCAGGAAGATTGCCCATCACCTTTCCCAAATCGCTGGATCAGCTTCCGGCTTATGACAATTATAATATGAAAGGTCGAACCTACCGCTACATGGAGCAGGAGCCTTTTTATCCGTTCGGCTACGGATTGTCTTACTCAAAATTTAGCTGTTCTGGTTTGAAGTTTTCTGCCCAAAAAATAACCAAAAGTCAGTCTGTTCAGGCTGAGATAACAGTCAAAAACGAAGGCAAAATAGAAGGCGAGGAGGTGGTTCAGCTCTATCTAACCAGAGAAAAGGGAATTGCCGTTTCACCTCTGTTTTCACTTAAAGGTTTTCAGCGGGTTCACCTCAAACCAGGAGAAAGCAAAAAGTTGGTTTTCAATCTTACGCCATCCCTGCTGAGCATCGTGGACGAACTGGGCATCGACAAGCCGGAATCGGGTAAAGTAAAGGTATTTATCGGCGGTTCATTACCGATTCAACGCAGCCTGGAGCTTGGAATGGGCAAAGTTGCGGAAGGTGCGATTGAGATTGTAGATTGAGAATTGTCAAATTTAACTCCTTTTAGAATAGCTATTAGGGCAAAAATAATATTACACAGAGAAAGAAAAGAGAAGCACAGAGTTACACAGAGGTTTAGAATTTTCACTTTGACTCTGTGGTTCTCTCGAAGTATCGGGACAAGTTGTGATCCCTCTGTGTGACTCTGTGTAATTTTGAACATGTAGCATAAGAGAAATTAGAAGGTTTTGAGTGAAATAGTCATGCAAATACGAATGCTAATATGAACAGATTTTATACAATACTTTTGGCCCTTGTCTTGAGCTTTCAATCTCAAAGCAAAGCACAGACACCAGCTTATAAAATCTCCCCACAATCCTTCAGCGGAATCTATCCGCATCTTGCCTATTACAACAGCGAGGGGGAATGTGGAACAGGAGCCGTTGTTCCCTGGGCCGGACGGCTGTGGGTGATCACCTACGGACCGCATCTGCCGTTTGGTTCTTCTGATAAATTATACCAGATTTCACCTGAATTTACAAAGGTGACAAGACCCGAAAGCATAGGCGGAACCCCAGCCAACAGGATGATCCACCAGGAGAGCAACCAGCTTTTTATCGGCCCTTATGCCATTGATGCCAACCGGAATGTTCGGGTCATCACTTCGAAGGAGATGCCTGGTCGACTTACCGGCAATGCCCGCCACCTGACGGATCCGGCCAATAAAATTTATTTTGGCACCATGGAAGAGGGGTTTTATGAGGTGGATGTCAAGAAACTTCAGGTTAAAACTTTGTACCAGGATGGAAATGTTAACCGAAAATCCGGTCAGATGGCTCAGGAAGCTGAGTTGCTGCCGGGAGCGCATGGAAAGGGATTATATTCCGGGCAAGGTGTCATGGTCTATTCCAACAATGGAGAGGCCACACCGGAGGCTTTGAAGCAATTTGATATTCAGTCGGGAGTTCTGGCCGAATGGAATGGAAAAGAGTGGAAAGTCATCCGACGAAACCAGTTTACCGAGGTAACCGGTCCCGGGGGTATTTCTGGCAATTCGTGTCCGGATACGGATCCGATATGGGTCAATGGCTGGGACCACAAATCTGTTTTGGTTGGTGTGCGCGACCACGGTAAATGGAGCTTCTATCGGCTTCCCAAAGCCAGTCATTCCTACGATGGCGCACATGGCTGGAACACCGAATGGCCTCGTATCCGGGATATCGGAACATCCGAAAAGAGTGATTATCTGATGACGATGCACGGTATGTTCTGGCGGTTTCCGGGTACTTTTTCATCTGAAAATTCTGCCGGAATACGTCCGAGGTCGGCCTATCTCAAGGTAATCGGCGATTTTGCCCGATGGAACAACCAGCTTGTATTTGGATGTGATGATTCGGCTCAGAAAGAATTTCTCAACAAGCGAAAAGTGAAAGGCGGCATCGAAGGTCCCGGACAGTCGAATTCGAATCTTTGGTTCACATCTCCCGAAAAACCAGACCAGCTGGGCCCAAATACAGCCGAGGGTGCTGTGTGGGTTTCGGAAGAGCTAAGAGCTGACGATGTTTCAGAACCGTTCCTTTTTGCCGGTTGGGACATCCGCTCTGCCTGGATCAACAATGAAGGGAATCAGACGGTCTCTTTTACATTTGAATCGGATGAAAAGGGCAACAACAGCTGGAAAAGTTTAAAATCAATATCAGTCAAATCAGGAGAAGCGATTAATCTTCCTTTCAGCGAGACTGAACAGGGGGAGTGGATAAGGGTAAAAGTGAATGGTGCCGCCAAAGCCACTGTTCAGTTTTCCTATGCTCAAAAGGAGCAGCTCAAACGTACTACTGATTCTATATTCACTGGGTTGGCCAATTTGAACCTGACCAATACGGGTGGCGGATTGCTTTGGGGACTCGGCGATAACCGGCGCAAGCTTGGAATTCTGGCAGGGACTGTTTCTGACAAGGCATTTACAGAAAATGGATATTATGAATTGGATTCGCTGATGAACCTGGAGAAGAAAGAGGATCCGAAAACTGCCACATTTATCAGGGAGAAATTTGCCATTCCGAGACAGGTTGTCACCATTGATGACGCTTCAATTCTGGTAGTCGACGAACTTGGGCGTCGCTGGAGATTGCCGAAGGGAGATCCCAAATTTGCTGTGCTTACAGGCAATGCAGTGAGCCGGATTTGCCGGGAAGTAGCCACAGAGCGCGACCTGCTCAACTGCTTCGGTACATTTTATGAACTACCGGCAGAAAATGCGGATGGATTTGCCAAAATTCGCCCGATTGCCTCGCACAATTTTCGCATCCACGATTATGCCTCCTACCGGGGAATGCTCATCATGACCGGGATCGATCCGCAGGCTGCAAAGGGAAATCCGCATATCGTCACTTCAGCAGATGGCAAAGCTTCGGTTTGGGCAGGGGTCATTGATGATTTGTGGCATTTGGGCAAGCCGGTCGGAGAGGGTGGTCCCTGGAAAAACACTTCCGTGAAAGCGGGTGAAACCTCCGATCCTTACCTGATTGGGTTTTACGACCAGCGCACCCTGTTACTCTCGCACGATTCCAAAGAGCCTGTGAAGATTACTATTGAAGTAGATCCGATTGGCCACGGCCCATGGATGCACTATCAGACAGTTACTGTCAAACCAGGAGAAAGTTTTAGCATGAAATTCCCGGATACATTTCAGTCACGTTGGATCAGGTTTGTCGCGGAGAAAGATTGCAAGGCAAAAGCCTGGTTGAAATACGAATAAATTTTAATCAAGATTTACGCATCAATTGAAAAATTGAATAATTTGCGAAAATAATAATCAAGTCTCCTTAGAAATGGATGATATAAAGAATTAATAAAATGGAAAGGGTACAGATATTTCTAATAGCGTATAAAAAAAGCTTTCACTTGAATTTTAGTCAGTTCTAAAATATTATCCCAGAGGGATAGGATGTTTATAGAAATTGGATTAAACGCGAAGATATACGACCCCAGCCGGGGTTGAACATCTATCTGTTCAGCCTGTTCTATAAATATGTGACCTCTCCGAGGTCCTTTCAATCTTCATTGAGTTTTCCAGCAGACTAATTAATCTTTCCCATGTTAAAAAGTAGATGGTTGGTATTTTGTCATATAGTCGCTCTTTTGCCAATGACCCTTTTTTCCCAGGTTCTGGTTGAAGCCGAAAGCTTTCAGAACAAAGGTGGCTGGGTGGTCGACCAGCAATTTATGGACCAGATGGGGTCTCCTTTCCTGATGGCACACGGTCTGGGGAAACCGGTGGCAGACGCCTCCACCAAAGTGAATTTTCCCAAAGCCGGTAAGTACAATGTGTTTGTCCGAACCAGAAATTGGGTGGGCTATTGGTCAGACAAGGATACGCCGGGAAAATTCACCATCCTGCTCAACAACAAGCCACTTCAGGAAACCTTCGGGACGCAGGATACCGAATGGAGTTGGCAATTTGGTGGATCAGTCGAAATCAAAGCGGGTGAATCAACCCTCTCTCTCCATGATCTTACCGGATTCAATGGAAGATGTGATGCCATACTTTTTGCCATTGATCCTGCTTTCAGACCCGAAAATGATCCGGTAAAAATGGCTTCATTCAGGAGAAAAGCATTGAAAATACCTGCCGAACCTGAGCTGGCCGGAAAATTTGATCTTGTTGTAATAGGCGGCGGCGTTGCCGGAACCTGCGCAGCCATTTCTGCTGCCCGGCTTGGTGTGAAGGTGGCACTTATTCAGGATCGGCCTGTTCTGGGAGGCAACAACAGTTCGGAAGTTCGCGTGCATCTGGGAGGGAGAATCAATCTTGCCCCATTTCCTTCTCTTGGAAACCTGGTCAACGAAATAGGACCTTCCCGCGAGGGTAATGCTCAGCCAGCAGCCTTTTATGAGGATAGCAAGAAGATGGATGCTGTATTAAAGGAGAAAAATATTACACTATTTCTCAACTACCGGGCCAACGCAGTAGAAAAAGATGGAGACCGGATAAAGTCCATTCTTGCCGTACACGTCGAAAGTGCCAAAGAGCTCAGGTTTGAAGCGCCTGTCTTTGCCGATTGTACCGGAGATGCAGTGATTGGCGCACTCGCCGGAGCCGATTACATGATGGGCCGTGAAGGTAATAGTGAATTTGGAGAGTCGACGGCTCCCCAGGTGAAAGACAAGATGACCATGGGAGCTTCCGTCCAATGGTATGCCAAAGAATCCAATCGGCCGGAGCAGTTTCCGGATATCGCATGGGGTCTCACTTTCAATGATAAAAGTTGCAGGGCCATTAAAAAGGGTGAATGGACCTGGGAAACCGGAATGAAATATGACCAGGTAAAAGATTTTGAAAAAATCAGGGATTACGGATTATTGGTTGTTTTCTCCAATTGGTCTTTTCTAAAGAACCGTTCCAAAGAAGCCGGAAAATTTGCAAACAGTGAATTGGATTGGGTAGCCTATATCGCTGGAAAAAGAGAATCCAGGCGGTTGATCGGAGACCTCATTCTTAAGGAACAGGACCTGACCGAAATCGTGAAGTATCCTGACGGCACTGCCCCAACTTCCTGGACCATCGACCTGCACTATCCGGATCCGCTGAATACGCAGTACTTTCCGGGGGAAGAATTTCTATCCATTGCAAAGCACAAGGCTATCTATCCTTATCCGATTCCATACAGATGTCTCTATTCACGTAACGTCAGCAACCTTTTTATGGCCGGAAGGAACATTAGTGTAACCCACGTTGCCCTTGGCACGGTGAGGGTCATGCGTACGACCGGCATGATGGGCGAAGTGGTTGGAATGGCTGCTTCCATTTGCAAGGCTAAGGAAACCAATCCACGGGGCGTTTACACCAATCACCTTGGAGAACTAAACGCACTGATGCTTAAAGGTACAGGGAACCCCGCATTGCCAAAGATTCAGAATTACAACCAGGGAGGCAGCAAAATTGATCAGAAATAAACCAATATTAAGCTTCATTTTTATTCTGTTAGCACTGTTTTTTCTGCTCTCAGGAAGCTTCAGGATTGAAAAGACTCAACGGAGGTTTATGCGTTCACCTTTCAGTCCTGAAAAGGTTGAGAGAACAAGCAAGGTGCTGATCCAATTCAAAGACTCCATTCCCGACGACACGCTGACAATTTACTATGCCCCCATTGACCAGCCTGTTGCATTTAGCCGGAATATCCACACCGCTGTTTGCAGCGATACGGTTTGTCGGCTTGTTAATTTGACGCTTTATTGGGAAATCACTGGGAAATTTATGGGATATTCTATTCCCGCAGGCGAGGAATTAACCAAGAAGGAGCATGAGCCATTTATGGAAAGTGACTACCAAAGGCTAAACGAAATACTGGCAGATTCCTCCTCTTTGCTGAAATTTTATGCACTCGATGAGGTTGGTCCGGTGCAGAAGACTGTTGCAAAAATTGACGGCATAACCGGAGCCACCATTCCTGATCTCTCCTCCTGGATTGTCCCGAATGCGGCCTATACCTCCAGTACGCTCTGGCATATAACTTATGGGGCAACAAGAGACAGCGTCATGGCCTATACCAGTAAGAATTTACTGTCAATTCACTTGTTGAACGATCTGCTAAAGGATGGAGATCCATACAACCAAATCAAGGCATTTCAATGGATCAATGAAAGTAAATTCAATCGAAATCATTTCATTCAACAGGCACTGGATGTTCTGCACAAAGGGAATTATCCGGTTTTTGGATCTGCTCTGAATTTTTTGAAGGGATGCGCCGACAAGGAAAGGCTGCAAATGGAAGTGGTCCAATTGCTCGGACACGAAGACTTCAGAATTAAGATCCAGGTTACCGATTTCCTGCACGAATCAGAAAAACTGTCAAGGCCGGTTGCGCTTGAGCTAATGACTTTTCTTCAGTCTGAAAATTATTATTTGGTGAACACAGTTCTTAATTTGCTTGATAAAAGATATCAACTGGACCAGAATGATCTGCTAAAGATTAGCTCACTACTCAGAAGCAAAAACAAAACTATTGCCAACCGGGTATATTATTTTCTCCTAAGTAGGAATGCTAATAATCAATATCTTACAAGCCAGTTAAATGAATACTCCAAACTGAATTTTAATCATTGATATTTCTCAAATGAGTCGAAATGCCGTATCTTTGTAAAAACACTTAGTCATGGAATC
>CAIRSO010000410.1 GCA_903881215.1 uncultured Bacteroidia bacterium | reverse complement strand
GCCCCTTTTATCATGTTTTGCAGTGATATTGCTACTAGCTATATTCTCCTGCCACCAGCCGGCAAAGGTTGAAGAACTGCTTCTCTTAGAAAACTGGACCATTCTCTCATCCAAAAAGACCAGTTTGGATGGAAAGGCTCTGACATCTTCCAACGACTTTGACCATTCAAAATGGATCAAAGCAAAGGTCCCAACTACCGTGATGGGAGCCCTGGTTGAGGCAGGTGTTATCAAGGATCCCTTCTTCGGCAAGAACCTCGAAAACATTCCCATTGCTGATTTTCAGGTTCCCTGGTGGTTTCGGACATCCTTCGATTTAGAGAAGTTCAGTTCCGATAATGAAGTCGCTCGTTTGCTTTTGAATGGGATTAATTACAGGGCTAACATCTGGCTTAATGGCTCAAAGATTGCCTCGCAAGATAGTATCTATGGGGCTTTCAGACAATTTGACCTCAATATTTCCAGGTATGCAAAAGCCAAAGGCAACCTTCTTGCCATTGAAATAATCCCGCCAAAGCCACGCGATTTTTACATGGGATTTGTCGACTGGGCCCCCACGCCACCCGACAAATACATGGGAATCTTTCGCGAAGTGCACATAAAAAGGACTGGTCTCGTGTCGTTGGACAGGATATTTGTTGCCCCGGATGTTGATCTGAAAACTTTAAAAAGTGCTACCCTGACCGTCACTGCCGATGTGACGAATTTCTCAAAGGAGACTAAACAGGTAGTAGTAAGCGGAAAGATTGAGAATATTTCGTTTAAATCGGATTTTCCAATTAATCCGGGAGAGACCAAACCTGTCAAGTTTGACTTGAAAGTGGAGAATCCCCGGCTCTGGTGGCCAAATGGATTGGGCAAAGCTGAGATGTATGACCTGAAGATGGAATTGAAAGACGGCTTTCAACTTGCAGACCAAAAATCGACGAAGTTCGGAATTCGCAAGATTGAGACCTATCTCACCAAAGATACTGTTCGCGGATACAAAGTCAACGGTCGCGAAGTATTGATCAAAAGCGGGGGCTGGGTCGACGATTTATTCCTGCGGTACATGCCGGAGAAAGATGCTGCACAGATCCGACTGGTCAAAGAGATGAACATGAATTCGATCCGTTTCGAAGGCATCTGGGGAAACAATCACCACATCTTTGACCTGTGTGATGAGAATGGAATTCTGATGATGGTGGGGTGGAGCTGTCAGTGGGAATGGCCCGATTACCTCGGATTGGAAATGAAGGCAGTTGAAGGGGATGCCAGTCAGACGATTGCCGAAGGTGTTGAGCAGAATGGGGTCAAATTAACTCCGAAAGAGGAGGATCTGCTGGCTCATTATCTGAAAGACCAGGTTCTCTGGTTGCGAAATCACCCTTCTATCTTTACATGGGCAACAGGCAGTGATGCCTATCCAAAAACTGAATTGGAAGCCAAGTATAACAAAGTATTGGAACAGGTCGATAAGACCAGGCCGTTGCTAATTTCTTGCGGAAACTTTACGAGCAAGATTTCCGGTCCGTCCGGCATGAAAATGAATGGTCCGTACGAATATGTACCTCCTGTTTACTGGTACGAGGATAAAAAGACCGGAGGCGCTTTCGGATTCAATTCGGAGACCGGTCCCGGTCCGCAAATACCCCCAATATGGTGCATCAAACAGATGATGCCGGAAGAAAAATTGTGGCCACCTTTGAACGACCATTGGGATTATCACTCGGGCAGAAAGGATTTTAGTTCGGTGAAAGTTTACCTGACCGCGCTCAACAAAAGATATGGCGAACCTAAGAATCTGGAAGAGCTGGCTTTGAAGTCCCAATTGATGAATTATGAAGCCATCCGACCGATGTTCGAAGCTTTTGTGGTGAACAAACCTGTCTCGACAGGTGTGGTCCAGTGGATGCTTAATTCACCATGGCCTGAGTTCTACTGGCAGTTATATGATTATTCCCTGATGCCGACCGGGGCACTTTATGGGACGAAGAAAGCCTGTGCTCCTCTGAACCTGATATACAATTACTTCGATAAAAAGGTCTATGTCAGCAATGATGGAGTAGGTCCGATGGAAAATTTTGACGCAGAAATTTCACTTTGGAACCTGCGGTCAGAGAAAATATTTGAGAAGTCTTTAAAAGTTTCGGCTCTTGAAAATCAATCGAAATTTCTTGGTGAGTTGCCTGTTCTCAAAGGTGACAAAGAGGTTTATTTTCTGGATTTAAAGCTTAAAAATCCTTCCGGGGATGTTGTAGCTGATAATTTCTACTGGCTGTCAACGCAGCCTGATCAGATGGCGTGGGACAAATACCTCTGGTTTTATACCCCCCAGAAAGAGTATGCCGATTATACGAAGATCAATGGAATGACACCGGTAAAACCCGAAGTTACCAGGACTGAAGCACAAGACGGGGACGAGGGGACGATAACGCTGACGATTAGGAATCCGGCGAAAGCTATTTCTTTCTTTACCGAAATTGTGCTGGAAAAAAAGGCCGCCGGAGTGCCGGTTTTGCCGCAGTTTCTGAGTGATAATTACGTTTCTCTGCTACCAGGAGAGACTAAAACGGTAATAATCAAATACCATTTAAAAGATCTGGCAGGCGATCAGCCGGTGATCAAAATTCAGGGGATCAATCTTCCTGGAAGGATAGACCTTTAAAAAAAAATCACACAGAGGAACCCCAGGAGAAGCATAGAGTTACACAGAGAAAAAGTATGAAATAAAATTGTCAATATATGCTATCAAAAAAACTGGATATTCCTTTTAACCTATATAAGGAATCAATTTTTCCGATTGTAGAAAAGACTTTTTCAGATGAATATGTCGTAACCAAAATTAATGAGAACGAATTTAGATTTTTACGGATACTACAATCATCGAAAGGAAGAGAAGTTATGAGACGGCTTACAGTCATTGATAGAGGAGTAATAAAGATTGTAGACAAGTCCTTATGGATAGAGCTAGATGTCACCAGAATAATAGTTTTTACAGTTTTAATTGATATTCTTTTGACACTAACCTATTGGAAACTTAATTATGTGCTCTTTCCGTTAGTTTTCTCGTTAGTTGTTGCATTAACTATTTTTGGTTGGTTTATGATGATCCAGGAAGGCAATAGTTTTATCGTTGAAAAAATTGAAATTCTGCGGAAGCAGTTAGAATAACCGATTCCATTTTATATTTTTCTCTGTGTAACTCCGTGCTTCTCTGTGAAACTCTGTGTAATATTGTAAAGGAGAAAATCTACTAAAAATGGACGCAACCCAAAAAAACAACCCTCTTCATGGGAAGACCCTGGAGATGATCCTGACCGAGCTAGTCGATTTTTATGGCTGGCCGCAACTGGCGTATATGATCCGGATCAACTGCTTTTCCAATGATCCATCCATCAAATCGAGTCTTACTTTCCTTCGAAAGACAGAGTGGGCCAGGAAAAAAGTGGAGGAATTGTATGTTGAGAGTGTTGAAATAAGGAATAAGCGCAATCCCCCGAGACGGATAAGGGAGTGATTTTCAGATAGAAATTGCTGAGACACCGATTTACCGTGAGATCCCCGAAAAAATGTTACCTTTGCGCAGATTTTTCAGACAATCAGCAGTAATAATGGGACATAAATCAGGATTTGTAAATATTATCGGTAATCCAAACGTTGGCAAGTCGACTTTGATGAATGCCATGGTGGGGGAGAAGCTTTCGATTATCACATCGAAAATGCAGACGACCCGTCATCGTATCAAGGGAATTGTCAATGGTGAGGATTTTCAGATCGTATATTCTGATACGCCCGGAATTTTAAAACCTGTCTACAAGCTTCAGGAGAGCATGCTCAGAACGGTGGATACCGCTTTGAGCGATGCAGATGTTTTGCTTTATGTCACGGATGTGGCAGAGAGCATCGACAAAAATATTGAATACCTCGATAAATTGAAAATGGCGGAGGTCCCGGTGATGATTTTGATCAACAAGATCGATCTGACCGACCAGCCCGCATTGATTAAGCTCGTTGAACAGTGGAAAGTGCTGGTACCCAATTCGGAAATAATCCCAATCTCGGCAAAGGAAAAGTTTAACCTCGAATATGTATTTACGCGTATTCTGGCCAACCTTCCTGAGGGATTGCCCTATTTTCCGAAAGATGAACTGACCGATCGCAATGAACGTTTCTTTGCCCAGGAAATTATCCGTGAGAAGATTCTTCTTTTCTACGATAAGGAAGTTCCGTATTCGGTGGAGATAGAGGTAGAATCCTTCAAGGATGAAGTGAAGATCCTCAAAATTGCAGCGGTCATACATGTGTCGCGCGAAACCCAGAAGGGGATTATTATTGGTCACCGGGGAGAAGCCTTGAAAAGGGTAGGTACCTCAGCACGGATTGATATGGAAGAATTTTTCAGCAAGAAAGTTTTTCTCGAACTATTCGTCAAAGTAACCAAAGAGTGGCGCGACAAGGAGATCCAACTTCGTAATTTTGGATACGAACAACAATAAGGCACTATTTTCATTTCATGAGCAACATCATTGCAATCGTTGGACGCCCAAACGTAGGCAAATCCACATTTTTTAACAGGCTAACCGAGTCCAGAATGGCCATCGTTGACGATGAGCCGGGGGTTACCCGTGACCGTAACTATGGTAAATCCATATGGAACGGCAAAGAATTTTCAGTGATCGATACCGGAGGATATGTATCAGGATCTGATGATGTATTCGAAGGCGAAATCCGCCGTCAGGTTAATCTTGCCATTGGTGAGGCCGACCTGATTCTATTTCTTGTTGACGTAGAAATGGGAGTCACCGATCTTGATCAGGAGGTGAACAACATGCTTCGTAAAAGCAAGAAACCTTACATGACGGTGGTGAACAAGGTCGACAACCACAAGCGCGCCCTGGATGCCAATGAATTTTATAACATGGGAGTCGAGGAGATTTACTGTGTTTCCTCCATCAACGGATTGGGAACGGGCGACTTGCTCGACGAAGTGGTTAAACACTTTCCACCACCGGTCGAAGAGGTTGAAGAGTCTCATATTCCTGTTATTGCCATTGTCGGTCGACCTAACGTAGGAAAGTCCTCCACCATCAACACCCTCATTGGGGAAGAGCGCCATATCGTTACTGAAGTGGCAGGCACTACCCGCGACTCAGTTGCCCAACGCTACACCAAATTCGGATATGATTTTATCCTGATTGACACAGCGGGTTTGCGCAAAAAAGCGAAAGAAAAGGAAGACGTCGAATTCTATTCTGTGATGCGGTCTGTCAGAACCATTGAAAATTCTGATGTCTGTATCATGATGCTGGATGCAACCCGTGGGGTGGAAGCGCAGGATGTTTCGATTTTTCACCTGATTCACCGCAATAAAAAAGGGGTGGTAGTGGTTGTGAACAAATGGGACCTTGTCGAGAAGGACAACAAAACCATGAAGGAGTTCGAGGCACAGATCTACGAGAAATTTGCACCGGTCACAGATGTTCCGATTGTCTTCAGCTCTGCAGTGACTAAGCAGAGAGTATTGAAAATTTTGGAGGAAGCCATGCGTGTTTACAAAAACAAAACAAAGCATGTGCCTACGTCAAAACTGAACGAACTGCTGCAGGAAGCTCTTGAGGGATTTGCCCCGCCAGCCTACAAAGGGAAATACATCAAGATTAAATATGTGACACAATTGCCAAGATACCAGACGCCCTGTTTTGCTTTCTTTTGCAATCTGCCACAATATGTCAAAGACCCTTACAAACGCTACCTTGAGAACAAAATCAGGGCAACTTTCGACTTTACGGGAGTTCCAATACAACTATTCTTT
>CAIRSO010000409.1 GCA_903881215.1 uncultured Bacteroidia bacterium | reverse complement strand
CTAGTCTCCCAGTCTCCAAGTCTCCCAGTCTCCCCGTCTCCCCGTCTCCCCGTCTCCCCGTCTCCCAGTCTCCCCGTCTCCAAGTCTCCAAGTCTCCCAGTCTCCCCGTCTCCCAGTCTCCCCGTCTCCAAGTCTCCTAGTCTCCCCGTCTCCCAGTCTCCCAGTCTCCCAGTCTCCCAGTCTCCTAGTCTTTCTTCGTTCCCTCAACTTCGCACACCACCCTGAACCCAATTCCCTTGATATCCGAGTACCACCAGATACTCTTGGGTTGCTGTGGGTCTGTCTTCAGCCAGTTGACGGTTTGGGTAAACTCGCGGGCGGCCGAGCGAACTGCTGCCGCATCGGAGTTGTAACTGCCGCCTCTGACCACATGCTCCTCACCGGACTCAGGTCCTTTGGGGTCGGTTAGGGTACTACCTGAAGATTTGTAGGCATCGGGATTGTAATAGTCGGAGCAATATTCTGCCACATTACCGGCCATATTCTTAAGTCCGAATGGATTGGCTTTTACGAATGTTGGCTCCTGGGTTTTCGACGATGAATTGAGCTGATAGACCACATAACTGTTGATGCCTGTTGTATCAACACCGAATATCTTGTTGCGCAATCCTTTGGCAACAAACCTTTTGGGATCTCCCTTGAAGAAATAGGGGGTCTCGTTTCCGCCGCGGCAGGCATACTCCCATTCGGCTTCAGTCGGTAGACGGTATTTCTTTCCTGTGACTTTTGAAAGCCACTGGCAATATGTTTTTGCGCCATAATGTGTCATGGTGATGGCCGGACGAGATCCGCCACCCCATCCCTGATCAGGAATGCCAAACGGAGGTGTTGGTCCGCTGATGGCATCCGGATTTGAGGCATTTTTCTCCATAACTATCGTGGGATCGATCCGGCCTTCCGACATGGTTGAAGCATAAAATGCCCAGTATTCGTCCCACGTCACCTCTATTTCACTCATGAAGAACGAAGAGACAGTAACCTGTCGCACAGGACCTTCATCTATATTTCTAAAGGGTTCAGACTCTTCGCTTCCCATTTTGAAGGTCCCGCCTTTGACCGGCACCATGTTGAAAGAGATGGCCGTATTTGGAACTTGCTCCCTGAATTTCGAGAAAGATGTAATGGATGTTGGGGCAGTATATAATTCTTTGGAAGTAGCCGCAACTGGCAATCCCAGCATTTTCTGGTGTTTGTAATTGGGATTGAAGTGCCCAACATAGAGATGGCAGTTGATGCATTGCAGTTTCAGCTTTTCGGCATTGTTTTCATAATAAAGGTGTGCAGTTCCGCCTTCGGCTGAAAGTCCTTTGGAGAAAAGTGTCTGGTGACATTTTATGCAAGATTCATTGTACACGATCTTGGAAGCATGCTCTAACTCTCGTTTTGCCTCCCAGTTAAACGATGCGCTATCCTTGAAATAAAATCCGTAAAGATCTTTTAATCCGGTTTTAGTCTTCTCCGACAAGTATTTAAAATTCCCTTTCGGAGGAAGGTGGCACTCCACACAATGTATCTTGACTCCACTTTTATTGTAGAAATGGGTCGATTTCTTCCAGGAATCTTCAGCATGAGGATGAATGTGGCAGGAGGCGCAATACTGGTCCGTATTGGTATAGGTGAGTACTTTTTCGCCTCCCCAGATGAAAAATATGCCAATGATAAATCCAATAAAAAAAATCAGCCAGATAAATTTTCTCTTCCTATTTTTCGACATTTTTGATAGTTGTATGGTTGCAAAATCTGCGAAATCCGCCCTAAAAATCAGCCAAAACTAAGAAATAAATATGTCAAAAAGAGCTGGTAGGGGCCTATTTAGAACCATTATTAACTTGATAATGTCAAGGTTTATAAGCGATCAGGGCAAGTTGTGGGGGTTTCTGAAAACCATGCGTTTTTATTTTCTCTTTGAGTACCCAGCTTCGTGATTCAAAACTGTTTTTCTGGGGCAACTCTCCGGCCAATTCTACCATCTCGTCAATTTTGTGGGTAAACTGCCAGACTTTTTCTTTCGAACTCAGAATGGGAGGCTCGTTATCGGATATGAAAATCTTTTCTGCCTCAATATGGGCTTCCTGTAACAAGGCAAATAATTCTGTTCTTGTGTAATTGTGCCTGTGGTAGCCACCTTTGGCCGTGTCAATATCCGCTTTTAGCGCATGATATTCAAGATGCGCCTCCTGGGCAGGATTGAGTGTGTCGCAGATGGTCTCGTTGATCAGCAGCCGTCCGCCGGAGACCAGCACTCTCATCATGGCCTGAATAGCCTTGACGGGCTGCTCGAAATGATGCAAAGCATTGGAAACAGTGACAAAATCAAAATAACTCTCTTCGAAAGGAAGCTTGCGCACATTTCCAAGAACAAGATCTACTTTGTATGGGAAGAGCTTATTTTTTGACAGTGCCAGACTTTCTTTGTTGGGTTCCAATCCGGTGGCAGAATCAAACGATGCTACAGATTCGAGCAGAAATCGGAGGAAATCCCCTTCACCGGTGGCTACATCCAGCAAATGGCCCACACAGGCATTCTCCAGATAGGATCGCAGTTCGGTAAGCTGATACATGTGAAAAGCGTTAAAAAGTGTCGGATTACTTTACCTCGTAATTGGCTGTTCCGATGTTGTTTCCATCAACGAAGATGTCAATGGTGTATTGTCCGGTAACCAAAGTTGGCGATCCGGTATTGTCCCAATAGATGCTCACCGGCAAGTCAATACCTTCATATTCGACTTCCCGCGTTGCGGAATAGGGGATCTTCAACCCTTCAAA
The DNA here is from genome assembly GCA_903881215.1 of uncultured Bacteroidia bacterium. GTDB lineage: Bacteria > Bacteroidota > Bacteroidia > Bacteroidales > Prolixibacteraceae > CAINVV01. Next base: position 1,570 of record CAIRSO010000409.1, on the reverse strand, counting down.
TTTAAACAGGTCATTGTCTGATTTGGTCAGCAGGAGCTGGTCCGGACGCTGGATGCGGACGTAAATATTTTTTGTGCCTCTTTTGGCCGTAAGATTTTTGCCAAGAGTAAAGTCAACCTTGAGGATCTCTATTTTGGATGCCTTTGTTTGTTGCTTCCCTTTCTTGTTGGTGCCCGTGACCTTAAGATTAAGCGCTTCCAGGGTTGCAGCAAGCGTAACAGTTTGTTCGAGCTTCTTTTTCTCCTGTTCGAGGCTCAGGTTTTGAGTTTTCACCTCGGTAACCTCCTGCTTGACAGTACTGTTTTCGGCCATCAGGCGTTGGTTTTTCTGGTTAAGACTATCAATCTGAATAACATAATCCCGCATGATCTTCCTTAGGGTAGTCATCTCATCCCGATACTTCGAGATTTGCCTGAAATTGGTGCTCTTCACTTGCTCGATCTCAGCGAGTAAATCCTTGACTTTGTTCTGAGCCCCTTCAAATTGAACATTCAGGTTGGTATTTTTACGTTTCAGGGAGTCGTATCCAAGAACCATATTGTTTAACTCGGATTCGATAGCAGCTTTTTCCTGTTTCATCTGATTCGTTACCTGAGCATGCTCACTTCGCTGCATAAATAGTATGACGACAACGACTACCAACAATACAGCCAGAATGATAACCAGCGCATTTTTTCTTGGATCGGATTGGGTTTTGGGATTTTCCTGATTGTACATAGGTGATGCTTTTGATTGAATTACAAAACTAAAAAAATAGTGGAGAAGATGAGTAAAACCTGCAATTCAGCTAAGCAGATCTGCAACAAAAAAATCAGACTTCCCAAATTGGTAAGTCTGATTTTTTGTTGTATTTTTACCTTATGAGAATAATTGCATTCAGAACCTTGAGGGAATTTTGGGAAAACGCTGAATATGCTGATTCAGAGACCTCCCTTCGATCATGGTACCATGATGCTAAAAGCGCTAGTTGGAAGAATTCAAATGAATTAAAACTCCAGTACAAAAGTGCAAGTATTGTTGGCGACGGAAGAGTTGTCTTCAACATTAAAGGGAATAAATTCAGACTTGTAGTCTTGATTGATTATGATTTTCAAGTACTTTTTATTCGCTTTATCGGAACCCATGAACAATATGATAAAATTAATGTTAAAACGATTTAAAAAATGGAGATTAAACCAATAAAGACAGAAGATGATTATTTAAAATCACTTAGCAGGATAGAAGTTCTTTGGGGATCAAAGAAAGACACTCCCGAAGGTGACGAACTCGATTTGTTAGTAACCCTTGTCGAAGCATATGAAATAATGCATTATCCAATAGCTCCTCCTGATCCGATTGATGCGATATTATTTAGAATGGAACAGATGGGAATGACAAAAACAGATATGGCTAAGTATTTGGGTAGCCAAAGCAGAGTGAGCGAAATCTTGAGCCGTAAAAGGAAACTGACGCTAAAAATGGTAAAATCTTTGTACAAGGGATTGAAAATTCCTGCTGAGGTATTGTTAACCTGAACTGGAAGAAAGCGTAAAAAAGAGTGCCTAGAGTATTTAAAGTGCCTAGAGTGCCT
>CAIRSO010000408.1 GCA_903881215.1 uncultured Bacteroidia bacterium | reverse complement strand
CTTGCAAAAGAAAGGATAAAGGATAAAGTTAAAAGGATATAGTACGCCACGATCCAGATTGCAGCGCTTTTTCTCATATCTAATGTCTTATATCTCATGTCTCATTTCCAGAGTATCCGGACTTCCAACTCCAATCATCAGAGTCCATCACTTTATCCTTTTGACTTTATCCTTTATCCTTTTGACTTTTGACTTTATCCTTTATCCTTTATCCTTTCAATACCGGAACCTCTCCCGGTATGCCCACAATCCCAAAGCCGGATTCGAGATATAGAAAATCTCCTCGCCATCAGGCATCAGGTTAAAGCCATCTTTTAATTTTTGAGGATCATAGGTTTTAAGCACCTCTCTGAGACTGGCATATTTAAAGCCCACACTTTCAATCTCCAATTGAGTCAGATTGGTTGGTTCCTCTCCAGGACAATAAGTTATGTTAAACCGTCCTTCAGACGATCCATGGATGAGATGTGCGGCAGCACTTAGATTATTTCTTAGCTCTTCGTGTTCATCGCATGCCTTTAAGGTAGCAGGAGTTCCGAAATAGCCATATTTCCTGATAAGACGGTCGATCTCCTTGTCTTCGCCAAATTCGATAAGTGCAGGGGCGAGGATTATGAGATCACCACCATCGGCCAGTGCCATCCGGGTACGATAAATGGATTTATTTCCAAGCCAGGTACTTTTGAACTCTGTTGGATCAAGATAGACAACCACTTTCTTAAGTGGTTTTTCGAGCATTTCGAAATTAATCTGCAATGATAGTTTTGCAGCCAGATCGAATACTTCAGTGTCATCACCGATGAATAGTCCGCGGGTCTTTATTTTACCATCCGATTTATCTAGCCCGACGACTGTCTGAACATAAATAATCGGCAAATTTTGGGTAAAGTGATCTGATGCATAGTTAAATACCCTGCGAACCGGCGTATCAGCATGCCCCATCATTCGCTCCATGCCATAGGCGGCACCTATAAAGTGACTTTTGTTGATCCCCTCCACACCACCGGTGCCAACAAAAATATTTTTGTTGTAATTGGCCATTCCAACCACCTCATGAGGAACAACCTGACCGATAGAAAGTATCAGGTCAAATTTGCCTTCGAGCAACAATTTGTTCACCTGGGCGGGCCAAGGGAAATTGACGGCTCCTTCTGAAACCTCTTTGACAAAGCTTGCCGGCACTTCACCTACAGTCACTACGTCGTTGCGCCAATCATGCTCCCTGATAAGGGAAGCTGGCATGGAACCAAACATATGTGCAATTTGGTGAGACTTCATTGGAGTATGGGTTCCCAGAGCTGGAAGCACATCAGTAAGCTTATCTCCATAGAATTGCCAGATAAGCTCAGTCAACTCCCCAGCTCGACTAGGCAAACGGGTATAATCAGGCGGAATAGCCAACACTTTTTTGCGTTGTCCCAGCTTTTCCAGAGCCTCAAAGAGACCTTTTTGGAGATCTTCTCTGGACAGTTCATGTTCAGTTGAACCTATTTTGTAGTAAATCATGACAGGTTAATTTATGGTTTAAAGGGTTTGAAAAGTTTGAAAGGTTTGAAGGGTTGAAACATTCGCTGAACTTTTTAAACGTCATAAACATTTCAAACATTTCAAACATTTCAAACATTTCAAACATTTCAAACATTTCAAACATTTTTATCGTTTGACGCGTGCATTCCCTTTCCATATACTCCAAACCATGTCTTCATCGGCAGGTTGGGCATAATCGGTCAGGAAAGTAGTAGCCAAAGCACCGGAAGCCCAGCCAAACTGAATCCATTTTGAGGGTTCCCAGCCTTTCAGAATTCCATAAAGCAATCCGCCAACAAAACCATCTCCCCCACCGATACGGTCCAGAATTGTAATTTTTCTTGGCTCAACAACATGCCATTCACTGCCTTCAAGCACAATAGCACCCCAGAGGTGTTCATTGACGCTGACTACTTGTCTGAGGGTGGTGGCAAAAACCGATGCATTTGGGAATTTTGCTTTTACCCGGTAGATCATCTCCTTGAAACCATCGATTTCAGAGCTTATCTGCTTACCACCGGCTTCAGGTCCCTCGATACCCAGACAGAGTTGGAAATCTTCCTCGTTGCCTATCAAAATATCAGAAACAGAAGCTATTTCAGCAAAAATGGCACTTAACTCCTCTTCCCTTCCTTTCCAGAAAGAAGCACGATAATTCAAGTCAAAGGCAATGCGCGTTCCATGCTTCTTGGCCATGCGGGCAAGCTCCAGGCAGAACTTGCTTGTTTCAGGCGACAAGGCACCAATTAGTCCGGAAAGATGAACAATTTGAACACCTTCCTGGACAAAAATCCGCTCCAGATCAAAATCTTTCACATTCAAAGTACGACCCACTTCACCGGCACGATCATTTTGAACTCTAGGACCGCGAGTCCCATAGCCACTGTCTGCAATATTGAACTGATGACGGTAACCCCAGGGGTCGCCCTGCTCGACCTCAACACCTTCGAAAGTCATATTCCTGCTAAGAAGATTGCTTTTTATCATTTTTGCAATCGGACTGTCTTTGACAAAGGTCGTCAAGACTTTTACCGGGAGTCCGAGGTAGGAAGAGATGCTTGCCACGTTGCTTTCAGCACTTGACACTTCCATTTGGAAGAGTGAACTGCTATGAACAGGCTGACCATTTAAAGGAGTAATCCTAACTCCCATACTGGTTGGCACCAGGAGAGACGTTTTGCAATTTTGTTTTAAAGTAAGGCTCATATGAAAAAGTTTGAAATGTTTATATCGTTTTTATTGTTTGAAGGGTTTGAAAAGTTTGAAAGGTTTGAAGGGTTTGAAGGGTTTAACCCCATAAACGGGAGTGTTCAAATAAGTGTGTCATAAACATTTCAAACATTCTAAACATTTCAAACTATTCATCTAGACTCCGCTATAGGCATTGAATCCTCCATCCACCGGAATAACGATTCCGGTTACGAAAGAGGAGATGTCTGACAAGAGATAGAGTGTAGCTCCCTGTAAATCATCAGGATCACCAAATTTTCCCATTGGGGTGTTGGTAACAATTTTATTTCCACGTGCAGAATAGCCGCCGGTCTTTTCGTCCAGTACCAGAAAACGGTTCTGGCTGGTGATAAAGAATCCTGGAGCAACGGCATTCACTCTAATGCCCATTTTGGCCAGGTGAACAGCAAGCCATTCCGTGAAATTATTGACCGATGCTTTTGCAGCAGAATAGGCAGGGATCTTGGTGAGAGGGTGATAGGAATTCATGGAGGAAATATTGATAACCGAACCTTTTCGATGCTCCAGCATATCTTTGGTAAACACCATGGTTGGAAGGATGGTCCCCTTGAAATTCAGGGCAAATACCTTATCAAATCCCTCCATTTGGAGTCCATAGAAAGTCTTTTCAAGGTTTCCCAGATCAGATTCTTCCATTTGCTCCACCTGAGTGGTAGCTTGAGGAGAATTACCACCTGCACCATTTATTAGAAGTTCGATAGGTCCAAGTTTTTCATTGACAATCACTTTCGCAGCTTCGAGCGACTCCTTGTCAAGTACATTCGCCTTTACTCCAATAACTGTAGCCTTGAATTCCTGACTAATTTCGGCAGCAACCTGTTGTGCCAGTTCTTCGTTCAAATCCACGATAGCTACTTTCGTTCCAACAGAAACGAGAGCCTTAACCAGAGAAATTCCAATTACGCCTGCACCACCTGTAATGACACACACTTTTCCGTTTAAATCATCAAAAGAAATTTTATTCATTTTTATAGAGTTTTGTTTAGAAATTTATATTGAATTATAGAAATCTATATTTTCTTTGGTAATCAGATCTATTGATGTAAAATTCTCCTTTTTGATAGTATCCTTTTTTACCAAAGAGTCGAAAAGCAGATGGATGGCATGAAACCCTTGAAGTTCTGGTTTCTGACAAATCAAAAAATCAATCTTACCTTCCTTGAGTAACTTGATATTTTGTGGTATCAGGTCATAACCAATAATCTTGGGAGTCACACAAAGAGATTTAAAGCAATCGGCGGCCAGATGCACTTTTGAATTTGTCACAAATAGTCCGGCCACTTCACAAGGATCGATTCCTAATTTTTTAAGATGCAAAACAATTTCCTCTCCAGTGCCGGAAACTTCAATCTTCAGAATCCTGTGGGTCTTCTTCTTTTCTTCAAAATAACGGATAAAGCCGCGTTCGCGTTGTATTAAATGACTGGCATTGTCGAGTTCTTTTGCAACATGAATCAACAGTATCAGGCTACTCTCCTTGACACCCCAATCAATAAGTTTGGCAGCCAGATACCCGCTGTCAGATGAACTTTGCGCAACGAATCCGATGGGACTAGTTTCTTCAAGGGTCGCATCAATATAAATGTATGGAATGTTTTTCTCATCCAATTTTCCGGATAGACGAATTGCTTCCCGTTTTGCCCAGGGTGCCATCAGTACCGCATCGGGATTGGCTTCAAGTAATTTTCCTGCCTGCACTGAAAAAGACATTGAATCATCCATATCAAAGAAAAACTGCTGAATTCGGACACCATAGGCTTTAAGCTGATTCACAGCCTTTTCAATTCCAAGTTGGGGTTTTGACCAATAAGTATCCTGACTTGAGGCTTTAGGCATCAGTGTGGCAAAAACAATAATCTTCTTGGAAGCCAGACTACTTGCCAGCAGATTTGGCCTATAATCCAGATCGTCAATGATCTGTTGGATCTTTTGCTTGGTTTCTTCCGAGACCTCCCCTCTTTTGTGCAAAACCCTGTCGACCGTTCCAATCGAGACACCGGCCTTGAGGGCAATGTCCTTGATCCTAATATTTTTTCTCATGCTACTGATTAAGTCGGTACAAATTTACATAAAAAAATAACTCGTGTACGAACACGGAAAAAAAATATTTTCATTTTTTTTGCCAGAAATTTCATTTTTTTATTCCTCGGATCAAAAAAATATTTACTTTCGTGAACGAACACGGAAAAAATTTTAGACATGAAAAAGATCGGAAAATACAGTTTTGGAATTGGTGACAGGTTCGCCCATCAGGGAAATGCCCAACTCCGGGCTTTGTTGAAAGCGCAGAAGGCAGGAGTAGAAGTAACTCCGGTTTGGAACAAATCAAACAGGGAACATATGTATGTACACTCAAGCCCTTCTGATACGAGAAATGAAGCTGACCAGGCTGTAAAAGATTTAGGATACAAGGGTGATTTTTGCGTTGATGCAGACCACATTAACCTTGGGAATGTGGAGGGTTTTATAGGATCTTCCGACTTTTTCACCATCGATGTTGCCTCCAAAATTGGAATCACCGCAACGGCAACTGAAGTAGAATCATTTATTAAAACTTGTTCTGCCTATACCGGCGAGCTCAATATTCCAAGTATTGCCCATCCTTTTTATGTGGATGAAGAACTTCTTAATAAAATTGCCGGTAAATTTTTAACCGCTATCGCGGAAGCCGGTAAGATATATCGTTTCATTGCCGAAAGAAAGGGATCTGATGATTTCGTTACCGAGATTTCGATGGATGAGGTAGAGACTCCCCAGTCGCCAGTCGAACTCTTCTTTATCCTTAAGATGATTGCCAACCAAGGCATTCCAGCCCAAACCATCGCTCCAAAGTTTACAGGCAGATTTAACAAAGGAGTTGATTATGTTGGTGATGTCGCCATGTTTGCCAAAGAATTTGAGGAAGACATTCTCGTTATCGATTATGCCGTCAAGGAGTTTAAGCTGATGGATAATCTGAAGCTTAGCGTTCACTCCGGTTCGGATAAATTCTCCATATATCCTGAAATACAGCGTATTATAACCAAATACAACAAAGGTATTCACGTTAAAACAGCAGGAACAACATGGCTTGAAGAAGTTATCGGACTAGCTGTTTCGGGTGGTGAAGCACTGAAAGCGGCTAAGTCAATTTATGCTCAGGCATTGACGCGTAAAGAGGAACTGTGTGCCCCTTATGCTGATGTGATCGACATCAAATCTGATCAACTGCCTTCCGCGGAGGAGGTTGCTACATGGTCAAGCGAAAAATTTGCCAACACGCTCCGGCACATTCCGGGACATCCCGACTACAATGCCAATCTTAGGCAATTGATTCATGTAGGTTACAAAATCGCCTCCGAAATGGGTACCTATTATACTGATCTGCTGAAAGCCAACAAGGATGTTATTGGGCAGTGTGTTGAAGAGAATCTTTTCGATCGCCATCTTAAGCGGCTGTTCAAACTATAGGAAAGTGCCTAGAGTGAACTAAAGTGCCTAGAGTGCCTAAAGTACTTACGCTTCATACAGAATTAAAACATCCTAAATCATTCATAATCCATCATTCATAATCCATCATCCATCATTCATCATTCATAATCCATCATTCATCATTCATAATCCATCATTTTCTATGAAAAATTTTATGGACGAAGATTTTCTTTTGCAATCAGATACAGCAAAAGAACTGTACCATGACCATGCATCTAAAATGCCAATTTTTGATTACCACTGTCATATTTCCCCCAAGGAAATTGCAGATGACAAGAGGTTTGATAATATGACGCAAATTTGGTTGAATGGCGATCATTACAAATGGAGAGCCTTGCGCACAAATGGAGTCGATGAACGCTATTGCACAGGAGATGCGACGGACTGGGAAAAATTTGAAAAATGGGCTGAAACTGTCCCTTACACCTTGCGCAATCCACTTTACCATTGGACTCACCTTGAATTGCGTAAACCATTCGGAATTAAGACTGTCTTAAACGGCAAAAGTGCACGTGCCATTTGGGACAATTGCAATGAGCAGCTGCAATCAGATAGCTTCTCGTGTCGCGGTATCATTCAAAAAGCCAATGTGCATACCATCTGCACCACAGATGACCCAGTTGATACTTTGGAGTATCATGCCAGAATCAAAAAAAGCGGATTTAAGGTAAATGTACTACCGGCCTGGCGACCTGATGCAGCAATGATGGTTGAGGATCCTACAGCGTTTAACAGTTATGTAAGTAAATTGGAGGTTGCTGCGAATACTTCAATATGTAATTTTCAGGAGTTTCTTGATACCATTGATCTGCGCCACAGTTTCTTTCATGAAAACGGATGCCGCTTGTCCGATCATGGGCTGGATACCATTTATGCAGCGGATTATACTGAACAGCAGATAAAGGGCATTTTTTTAAAAATACGTGGTGGGAATCAACTTTCCCCTGAAGAAATCAACCAGTTCAAATCTGTTATGCTTTACGAATTTGGTGTAATGGACCACAAACGCGGCTGGACACAGCAATATCACCTTGGAGCTTTGCGAAATAACAACACCAGATTGTTTAATAAACTTGGACCTGATAAAGGATTTGATTCCATTGGTGATCTTGAGATCGCAAAACCATTGTCAAAATTGCTGAACAAATTGGATAGTGAAGATAAACTGACCAAAACAATTTTGTACAACCTCAATCCAAGGGATAACGAAATGATGGCAGCTATGATTGGAAATTTTCAGGACGGTACCATCCCTGGTAAACTTCAATATGGATCAGGATGGTGGTTTTTGGATCAAAAAGACGGCATGGAAAACCAGATAAAAACGCTTTCAAACCTTGGTTTGCTAAGCCGCTTCGTTGGGATGCTTACTGATTCCAGAAGTTTTCTCTCTTATCCCCGGCACGAGTATTTCAGAAGGATTCTCTGCAATCTGCTAGGAAACGATGTTGAAAAAGGAGAAATCCCCCACGACATGCTTCTTCTTGGTAAAATGGTTGAAGATATTTCATTCAACAATGCAAAAAATTATTTTAATTTTGGAGATGTGACCAAATAATGTTTTGAAAGTGACCAAATAATAAACAATAACTAAACCCGTAAGAAAATGAATGATCTATCGCAAAAGATAGGAAAATACAGATGGACGATTTGTGCCCTGGTCTTTTTTGCCACCACTGTAAACTACCTCGACAGACAGGTTCTAAGTCTTTTGAAAGACAGGCTTGAAGTTCAATTCAATTGGAGTGATTCAGATTACGCCAACATCGTCTCAGTATTCCAGTTTGTTTATGCCATTTCCATGCTTTTTGCAGGTCGCTTAATTGACTGGCTGGGCACAAAACTGGGCTATGCCTGGTCTTTGATAATCTGGTCCATCGGTGCCATGATTCATGCCTTGGCAAAAAGCACTGGCGGTTTCATGTTTGCCCGAGGTGTACTTGGGTTCGGTGAGGCTGGAAACTTTCCAGCTGCAATAAAAACGGTTGCCGAATGGTTTCCAAAAAAGGAACGTGCACTGGCAACCGGCATATTTAATTCTGGAACCAATGTTGGAGCTATTCTTGCTCCGATAACTGTTCCCTGGATTGCAGACCATTTGGGATGGGAAGCCGCTTTTCTGATCATTGGAGGAGTCGGTTTCTTTTGGCTCATTTTTTGGTTCTGGCTCTATGAAATTCCTACCAGAAGTAAACGCATCGGTGCAGCTGAATTTGCGTATATCAACAGTGACAACGTACCTGAAGCTACCAATGCTGACGGCTCAGTGAAAGAAAAAGTCTCCTGGTTTAAGCTACTTAAATACAAACAAACCTGGGCTTTCAGCTTTGGCAAATTTATGACTGACGGTGTATGGTGGTTCTTCCTATTTTGGCTACCAGCATACATGAAAGCTCAATATGGTTTAACTGGGATGGATATTGCATTTCCTCTTGCAGTACTCTATATGATGTCATCCATTGGAAGCATTGGAGGCGGCTGGTTCCCTATGTATTATATCAATAAAGGGTATGAACCATATGCAGGCCGGATGAAAGCCATGCTCACCATCGCCATGTTTCCCCTGGTAGTATTAAGTGCACAATTTCTTGGAGCCTACAGCATGTGGTACCCGGTTCTAATCATTGGCATCGGAACAGCGGCACATCAGGCATGGTCGGCCAATATCTTTACTACCGTTTCTGACATGTTCCCAAACAAGGCAGTTGCAAGTGTCACAGGCATTGGCGGAATGGCCGGAGCAATGGGTGGAATTGTTGTGAATAAGTCAGCAGGTTGGGTATTTGATGCCTATCGCCATGCCGGAATTGCCAAATCATGGGTTGCATCTCAATCAACACAATTGACAGAATACATTGAGAAAATCCGTTCAATGCAGCTATTTAACAAACGGGGTGATTTGATCAACTTGAATACCAGCGAATTAGGAAACCTTCCAAAAGAAGTTGTCGCTCAATTACAAGCCATTGATCCGGCACTGTTTGATCAGCTAAAAAGCATACAGGCTCCCATTGTTCAAGGGAATATGACGATAGCCTATACCTGGGTATTTGGGTTTTGTGCTCTAGCCTATCTAATGGCATGGTTTGTCATGCACACACTTGTTCCGAAGTTTAAAAGGATCGATTTATAATAGAAACATGATAAAATAGAAGAAGCGGGATTTTCCCGCTTCTTCTATTTTATCATAACCCGACCTGGGTAAACCTCCAGTGCCACTTTGAGGCATTCGACTGCTTCCTTAAGATCATCCCTGTTCAAAACGTAAGCGACCCGAACCTGGTTGCTCCCGATTCCGGGTGTTGAATAAAAACCTGAGGCAGGTGCCATCATTACCGTTGCACCTTTATGCTCAAACTCTTCCAGCATCCACTGACAGAAACGATCGCTATCGTCGATAGGTAAACTAACCATCGAGTAAAATGCACCCATCGGCATGGGAGAAAACACCCCATCAATTTCATTCAGTGCTTTGATAAAATAATCCCTTCGCTGCAGGTATTCCAGGTAAACATCCTCCATATATTCAGGAGGTGAATCTACAGCAGCCTCAGCAACAACCTGTCCCAGCATTGGAGGACAAAGTCTGGCCATGGCAAGTTTCGCAATAGTCTGAATGACCTTCTTGTTTTTGGAAACCAGAGATCCTATACGAATACCGCAGGCACTAAAACGCTTCGAAACGGAATCCACCATGACTACGTTTTCACGGATACGATTAAGTTCCAATACTGAATAATGCAATTTTCCGTCATAAACAAATTCGCTGTACACTTCATCAGCAATAAGGAAAAGGTCATATTTCAAGACAAGGTCCTGAAGTTGCAGCAATTCCTCCCGGGTGTAGACATATCCAGTCGGATTGTTTGGATTGCAAATAAAAATCCCCTTGGTGTTCGGACCTATTACTTTTTCAAATTCAGCGATGGAAGGAAGCTGAAATCCATTTTCAATATAGGAAGTAAGTGGTTTGATTACTACATTATTGGCTATTGCAAAAGACTGGTAATTGGCGTAAAACGGTTCAGGAATGATCACCTCTTCACCCGGGTTGAAACAAACCATGAAAGCGAAAGAGATCGCTTCAGATCCGCCGGTAGTAATTAATATATGGGAAGCATCTACCTCCAGATTGCGGTCACGGTAGTACTGTGCCAGTTTTGCCCGATAGGTATCATTTCCAAACGAATGGCCATAAGGTATCAGATCGAAGTTAAAATTACGGATCCTCTCTATGGCATGCTGAGGGGTTTTAATATCCGGCTGACCGATATTTAGATGGTAAACCTTACGGCCTAATGATTTGGCCTTTTCTGCATATGGCACAAGCTTTCTGATGGCCGATTCAGGCAACTCCTCTCCTCTGTTTGATATTGCTGGCATTCAGTATTTTTCTAATTTGTCTGCGCCAAAGATACAAAACTAATTATTCTATATTTCGACTCAAATGCTTTCTTTTTGTTAAGAAACAGACCTGAATTTTGTAAATTGAATACAAAACAACAAGACTTACTATCCAACTGTAAAACAACTAACACCCTTAAATATATGGGATTTAGTCATGGTTAGATGGTTGATTCTTTGCTTAATTTTGTAACCAAATAAAATTAGTTGCCATGATAATCGGATTGCCCAAAGAAATTAAGAACAATGAAAACCGCGTTGCCCTTACTCCAGCCGGAGTTGTGGAACTGGTTAAAAAAGGAAATAAAGTTTATGTTCAGGCTACTGCTGGAAACGGCAGCGGTTTTGCTGATGCAGAATATATCGCAGCAGGAGGTACGATCATGAAAACGATAGAAGAGGTTTATGCAATTGCAGACATGATCGTTAAAGTGAAAGAACCTATTGAATCAGAATACCCGCTGATCAAAGCTGGTCAACTGGTCTACACCTACTTCCATTTTGCATCCTCCGAAGTACTCACACATGCCATGATTAACCGTAAAGCAGTTTGTCTGGCATATGAAACAGTCGAACTTGACGACCGCTCTCTCCCACTACTGATCCCAATGTCGGAAGTTGCCGGAAGGATGTCCATTCATGAAGGTGCCAAATACCTTGAAAAAACGTTTGGAGGCCGTGGAATGTTACTAGGAGGTGTTCCCGGAGTTCTGCCAGCGAAAGTTTTGATCCTTGGTGGCGGTATCGTCGGAACAGAAGCAGCGAAAATGGCTGCCGGATTAGGTGCTGATGTAACGATTATGGACATCAGCCTGAAACGTCTCCGTTACCTGGATGACATCATGCCTGCCAATGTGAAAACTCAAATGTCAAACGATTACAACATCCGTTCGCAGGTACAGGTTAGTGACCTTATCATTGGTGCAGTGCTCATTCCAGGGGCAAAGGCTCCGTTCCTCGTAACAAAAGACATGCTTAAAACCATGAATCCGGGAACAGTAATGGTTGACGTAGCCGTCGATCAGGGTGGTTGCATTGAAACAACCGTACCGTCGACCCATGATCATCCTACATATGTAGTGGATGAAGTGATCCATTATACTGTTGCAAACATGCCGGGGGCCGTTCCACGTACTTCTACCATTGCCCTCACAAATGCCACACTGCCTTATGCCATTAGTCTTGCAGCGCAGGGCTGGAAGAAGGCATGCACCGAAGACAAAGCATTGCGCAAAGGTCTCAACGTTGTCAATGGAAAAGTAGTTTACAAAGGTGTCGCCGAGGCTTGGGGTTTACCTTATTGCCAGGTTGAAGAAGTATTGCATTAAGCCGTTAAGATGACATAAGTCCGGATCCGTAGCCGGATAGTTAGCCGGAATATTGGTGAATAAAACAGATTCATCAATATTCCGGCTTGTTTTTTTTTGCAGTTCCAAGTCAACCAGCTATTCTGATTAATATTTTACCATACATTTACGAATCATTTTATTTAATCTCTAGTTTTAGCTGAATGTGGGTTCAAGTAATAGATCCGGTAAATAATATTGTCCTTTCAGCGTTGGTTGCCATTCTTCCTATTCTGGCCATTTTTTGGGCATTGATCATCCAAAAAATGAAAGGATATAAGGCAAGTTTAGTGGCTTTGACATGCGGAATTTTGATTGCTGTCGCAATTTACGGTATGCCTGTAAAGCTTGCATTGCTGTCAACGGCCAATGGGATCATGTATGGCCTTTTTCCCATCTGCTGGATTATCCTTTCGGCGGTATTTCTTTTCAACATCACCGTCAAAAGTGGCCAGTTTGAAATCATCAAACATTTTATGGCTTCCGTCACTTCTGACAGAAGAATTCAGGCCCTGCTGATTGCTTTTTCATTCGGTTCTTTTCTGGAAGGCACCGCGGGATTCGGTGCACCCGTGGCCATTACGGCTGCCATGTTAGCCGGACTGGGATTTAATCCGTTGTATGCTGCCGGTATCTGTCTGATTGCCAATACTGCCCCTGTAGCTTTTGGCTCCATTGGCATACCTATTACTGTGGCATCGCAAGTCTCATCCATTCCCGAAATGGCCATTTCACAAATGATTGGCAGGACTCTTCCCTTCCTGTCACTTTTGCTTCCGTTTTACATCATTTGGATCATGTCGGGATTCAAGAAAACCATAGAAGTATTGCCTGCTGTGTTGGTTTCCGGTGGCTCATTTGCTGTTCTTCAATGGTTTTCGTCCAACTATCTTGGACCGGCATTGCCGGATATTATTGCCGGCATTGGCTCAATCATTTGCCTGATTATCTGCCTAAAGTTTTGGAAACCAAAGAATATCTGGCGCTTTCCAAACGAACATGTTCCTACAATTCAGGCATCGCACAACTATTCTGCGGCAGAAATAATAAGGGCATGGTCGCCCTTTATCTTGCTAACAATTTTGGTTATCGCCTGGGGATTGCAACCGGTCAAACAGCTTTTCAACTCGATTGGCATGGTGCAATTTGAAATGCCCGGACTTCACAATACAATTGCAGACAAAAACAATATTTTATTACCACATATCTTCAAGTTCAATTACCTGTCAGCAGCAGGAACATCCATTTTCCTGTCAGCAATCATAGCCATTCCTCTGGTTGGACTGAAGTTCAGAGAGGGAATAAAAATCTTTCAGTCTACCTTTAATCAGCTGAAATATTCAATCCTAACTGTGGCTTCCATTTTGGGATTCGCATACGTATTAAATGATTCAGGCATGACAATAACTTTGGCTACAGCATTGTCAAGTACAGGGGTATTATTCCCATTTTTTGCGCCAATTTTGGGTTGGCTTGGAGTTTTCATCACAGGATCAGACACTTCTGCAAATGCGCTTTTTGGAAAACTCCAGTCGGCAACTGCTACCTCTATCGGATTAGATCCGGTATTGACAGTCGCTGCAAATGCCTCTGGAGGAGTGGTTGGTAAAATGATCTCTCCCCAATCCATTGCCGTTGCTGCAGCAGCGGGCAATCTTGTTGGCAAAGAATCCGATCTATTCCGGTTTACATTAAAACACAGCTTTATTTTACTCCTTTTTATTTGTCTGATTGTTTTGGCCCAGGCCTATCTGTTTAACTGGATGATTCCGGAATATCAAATGCTTTCCCCAAAGACTAATCCGGCAATGCCGGATATTTCCAATGGCTTCATTTACCTGTTGGTACTGGCAGGTATACTGATAGCATTTGCTACATTTATCATTAAAACGAACAGGAAGCGGAAAATAAATTGACATCAAAAGTAAAGGTCTAACATTAATATCATGAAAGTAAGTTTTCAATATGGGAAGGATGAATTATCGTTAAACTTGATAAAGGTATCAGCACCCGAAGTCCGTATTTTAAGATTGTGAAAGTGCTTCACTTCAGCATAGGTGGCCAGTGTTTGTTCCACGATGGCAATGGTATGCTGAGGTGCTTTATCGAG
>CAIRSO010000407.1 GCA_903881215.1 uncultured Bacteroidia bacterium | reverse complement strand
TAATTCAGCATGCTTGCGTTGGCTGATGTCCCGCACAATTGAGAGTGCCTCCTCCTCTGAAATAGCCTGAATCCTGTTTTCGTAAAAATGCTTTTCACCCTGAACAAGCAGTTCATATTCAAAAGAAATGGTCTCATTGGTCAAAAAGGATTGAGCAAGAGCGTTTAAAGCTTGTATACTTACATCAGTAGGAAGTACATCCTGAAGACTCTTCCCAATAAAAATATCCTCCTGTAAATAAAGAGATTCATCGGTATCGTAATGGGCAGAAAGGAATATCCCCTGCCTGTCCAAACGAAACATCAGGTCGGGAATGGCCGCGAGGATGGCCTTATTTTCTGCTTCACTTCTTTTAAGACCTTCCTCTATCTTCTTTCGTTCAGTAATATCATGGATGATTGAAAAAAGTAATTTTTTCCCGCCGACATCGATAGGCGTTGAATGAACTTCAACATTACGGACTTCTCCTGAAGCTAGTTTGTGAGGAAATTCAAAATAATTACGATTTTGAATCATGGCAAATTGCATCTCGTTTTTTACCCGTTCTTCTGACAAAGCATTAATGTCTGTAATTTTTAATGGGAATTTTCTGTCGAACCGATAACCATAATAATCTTCAGCAGCCTTATTGGCATCCACAATTTCTCCGGAAATCGGATCTATCAGTAACATAACGGCAGCATGATCATGAAACATACGGTGAAAGCGCTCTTCGCTTTCACGCAATGAGTGGAGCACCCTTTTCTCCTTCGATATATCCATTGCAACACCGATGTAGCCTCCAATACTTCCATCAGCATCTTCAAACAAGGAAATGGTCAGTTTAACCGGAAATTTTGATTTATCTTTTCTTACATAGGTCCATTCCGCAGTATTTGTCAGCATCAGGTTGATCTGTGTAGAAAACAGTTCAAAATCCGGGTTTATTTCTTCCCCTGTTATCTTAGAAAGTTCTGAAGCTCTCTCCAGAAGCTCGACAGGATCATGGAACTGAACTACATTTATTTTTCCGATTGCTTCACCCGCCTTGTATCCCAACATAATTTCAGCTGCCGAATTAAATGTCTTGATTAAGCCTGCTCTATCAGTTGAAATAATTGCTAATCCGGCATTAGCATTGATAACTGTCTGCAGCTGGGATAACCGGTAGATTTCCCTGGTCCGAATTTCGACCCGGTCTTCAAGGCTTCGGTTGGCAATATTAAGTTGTTGTATCGATTCTTCCAATGCCATCTCTGCACGCTTTCTTTCGACAAAACCGGCAATGATGTGTGATATGGAGTGAAGAATTTCTATCTCATCCTGTTGCCATTCGCGATGGGTATTGCAATCATCAAATCCAATAAATCCTGAATATCGGCCGCCTGTGAACACTGGCACTACCAATATAGACAAGATATTTTGAGGCCTCAAAATCTCCTTTGTTACAGGATCAGGTATTTCTTCTATATCGGAAAAACAAATAACATGCTCACTAACAAGCGTTTCAATCCACCATGGCATCACATCCCCAGGGACTTCCTGCAACTCCTCAATTTGCGGAATAATATTCGGTGCACACCACTCATGAGTATTGTCCATGGTGTTGGTAGCATGATGATGCTCGAACATATACACACGACTGACCTGAAGGGATTCGCCCATTTCGGCCAAAGAAAAATCTAGAAAATCATCAAGTTCAGTGGAATATAAGGTACTCTTCGATATTTTCGAAAGCAGGTTTTCGTTCTTTAGCAATCTGACAACCTCTGCTTCCGCCTGTTTTCGCTTGGAAATGTCCCGTATACTGCCAATTATTTTTACCGCCTCACCCTTATTATTGTACACAATACGAGAAGAAATGGCAACAAAAATAATCGAGCCATCCCGGTTTCGGAGAGAGACATCATAATCGCTGATACTTCCCTCTTTTAATAATTCATTGTAAAAAATACCACGTTCTTCATGATTTTCGTAAAAGCTGATCAAAGATTTCCCAAGCAGATCTTCCCTCACATACTGTCCCTTCGAGATGATCTCAATTGATCTGCTGATTTCCAATATAATTCCATCCTGAGATGCCTCATAATAGGCATCCTGCATATTCTCAAAGATGCTGCGGTATTTGGCTACTTCACTTTCATCATTATCACTGGCAAGACGCAACTCATCTATTTGCATTTCCAGCTCAATCATGTGAACTTTTATCTGGTGGTACAAAGAGATAGCTTCCTCGTCGTTCTGAATTACTTCCTTTAATTCTTGTCGTTCAAACAAAAGTTTCTCTGCCTTTTTGTACAAGGCAGAGGCTTCTTTAACTATTTCTAAAGCTACCGGTTGAATCGATATCTTACTATTCTTCATGTTGATCAATAAATAATATGCTTAAATAAAAGAAATGGTGAATCTAGAGAATTTTCTTGACCCATTTGAAGTATTTGAACGGCACATATTTGAATGGCAAGTCAATCCAGACAGGGGAGTTTACGATAGCCCGGGCATGACTGAATGCCCGAAAACTGAATTTTCCATGGTAACCGCCCATGCCGCTGTTTCCGACTCCGCCAAAAGGCAGATGATGGTTGGCAATATGCATCAGAGTATCATTGATGCATCCACCGCCGGAAGTAGTTTTGCTGAGGATTTCTTTGGCTACCTTGTTGGTTCCGAAATAGTAGAATGCCAATGGTTTTTCGTTGGCATTGATAAAATCTACCACCTTGTCAAGGCTATCAAAGGTCATGAGCGGCAGCAGAGGTCCAAAGATTTCCTCCTGCATGATCGGGAAATCTGGCGTAATATCCTCAATGACCGTTGGCGCAATGAATTTTTGTAACAGATCGACCTCTCCTCCATAGGTAATTTTGCCATGCTGCATCAGTTTCTGCAATCGCTCCATAGCCTGGTCATTGACTATCCTTGGGAAATATCTGCTTTTTTTGATCTCTTTCCCATACATTTCTTCTATAGCAGAGGCTATTCCTTTCACCAGCTCATCCTTCACCGAATGGTGTACAAACAGATAGTCAGGGGCAATGCAAGTTTGTCCGGCATTGATGCATTTTCCCCAGGCAATTCTTTTGGCAGCCAGTTTGATGTTGGCTCCGGCATCGACGATGCAGGGACTTTTTCCTCCCAACTCCAGTACAACAGGAGTCAGGTTTTTTGCGGCAGCCTGCATGACAATCTTTCCAAGCGAAGGACTTCCCGTAAAGAAGATTACATCGAAACTCTGGTCCAGAAGCATTTGGTTCACTTCTCTCCCACCCTGCACCACTGCTACATGACCAGGATCAAAGATTTTTGATACCATCTCCTCCATCACCCTGGCAATGTTTGGGGTATAAGGTGAGGGTTTCAGCAGCGCACAGCAACCGGATGAGATGGCTCCTACCAATGGGTTCATCAATAACTGAAACGGATAGTTCCAGGGGGCAATGACCAGGGCTGTCCCCAATGGCTCATACAATATTTGGCTGGAAGAAGGCAAAAGGGGAAGCGGCGTGGAAACACGTTTGGGTTTGGCCCAGCAGCGCAAATTTCTCAGGTGGTTGTCAATTTCTCCAAGTACGATGCTGATCTCTGTCAGATAAGCCTCCTCCGGTGATTTGTGCAGATCCAGCCAAAGTGCCTCTTCTATTCGACTTTGATAAGTAAAAATTGTTTTTTTGAATTTTTTCAGATATAAGAGTCTAAAATCAAGTGATTTTGTAGCCTGTGTCCTGAAATATTTCTGTTGGTTATCTAACAGTGATTCGATTTTGTTCTGCAATCCTTTTTCCATGGTCATTTACTATTTCCGTCCTTCAAAATGTTCCATTGTCTTATAAATACCAAGACCCTTGCCGACGATCATATCGAACAGCCAGATGGGGAAAATCCCCTGGCATAATCTGACAAAATGAATAATGAGCGGCATTTTAACAAAGAACTGATTACGTTCGATTCCCCGAATGATTTTCCTTGCTGATTTTTCAGGATTTAGGATTGGGATAATCCATGACTTCACCCCATCAAACATACCTGTATTGATATAATATGGGGTTACTGTTGTGATTCCGACATTCGTCTTAAGTTGCTGCATCTCAATTCTAACACTATCAGACCAGCCGATGGCAGCCCACTTGCTGGCAGCATAGACAGACATTCGCGGATTGGAAATCAGACCTGCCGAAGAAGCAATGTTGCAGATATGGCCAGATTTACTGGCTATCATATCCGGCAGAAACTGAAGTGCAATATGCATCGGGGCATTTGCGTTGATATTCATGGTGCGGGTTATGTCCGTATCCGAATGTTCGTGAAAATACTTTCCAACAACAATTCCGGCATTGTTGATTAGAATGTCAATTGGTCCATGTTCCAGCCTGACAAGAGCAGCAGTAGAAATGATTTGCTCCAAGGACGAAACATCGACCAGATAGCTCCAAACTTTTCCAATCGCAGAAAATTCTGCAACCGTTTCATCGATTTTTTCCTGGTTAATGTCCCATATGATCAGCCGGGCACCCTTTTGCAGAACCATTTGCCCCATTAGTCTCCCAATCCCGGAAGCTCCACCGGTGATCAGCACAATCGTTCCTTGTTTAATCTTCATACTATATTGATCTGTTTTTTAAAGGAAGTATGGAACTCCATGTTGATGAAAATTATTATCACAATCTTGAGAGTTGTGAAGCAACATGTTCGTTTCATACTATAAATTTTTCAAACCTTATATTCCCATCGTAATCTGTTTAATGTGCGCAGAAAAATCCTGCTCTTTGCCGAGTTCCATTTTCAATTTCAACCTGTACTTTTTTTTTCTGATACTCTCTGCAGTTATATTAAGAATTGCACCTTGTTGGATCGTGTCCAGTTGCATAAAGACTGTTGCCAAGAGTACAAGATCCTGTTTCATTAGTTTAGGATATATGTGAAGCAGCGATTGCTTGAAATTGGGATAAGTTTGTTCAAATTTGAAAAGAAATACCGTTTGATTATTTAGTAAAATAGAACGGTTGCGCAACTTGTTTCGTAAATTCGAAAACGTTTTTCTCTGCTCTTCTGTAAGTTGATCCTTTTGAAGGGCGATTGTCAATTGCCTTGACATCTCAATCAAGGTATTGTTAATCTCAATGGATCGCAGGGCATCCTGCATGAGCTGGTCTTGCTTCTCCAGTAATTTCACGGCAACTTCCTCCTTCTCAGCAACTGCCTTACCTAATAAGGTATTTTGAGAATCAACCTGCATCTTTAACTGTGAAATACTGTTTTGAAGTTCTTTCTCAATAATTTCAATCTGGGAATTAATCTGAACTTCTATCGATCTGTGTTTCTCCAGTCTAATCTTAATTGCCTTCAATAACTCGTCGATGGTAAACGGCTTAACGAGATAATCATCCGCTCCAAGCTCCATTCCTTCTCTTACGTTTTTGCGTTCCTCGAGCGCTGACATATAGATAAAAGGGAAGTTCATGAGTCCCTTTTGCTGCTTCAAGAATTTTAAAACTTCAAATCCATCGGCGCCGGGCATCATAATATCGCACAGAATCAGATCAGGCGTATGCTTCAATGCCTGTTCAATTCCAATGCGTCCATTTTCGGCCTGAAGCACATTATACCCTTCCTGCCTCAACACTTCTGCAATACTTTCCCTCAATTCGTATGTATCTTCTATGATCAGAATAGTCTCCATCATTTATCTTTTTACCAACCACCAATTTACAAAATAAAATGGTTTACCGACCGGAGTCAGTAAAAAGAATAAATGACCTGTATGAGTAATCTATATTGAAAAACTGTGACTTAGAAATCTATTTAGTAATTTTGATTAAATGGTATTTTTCGTGATATCCAGCATCAAAAGGATCTTTCCGCTGCCTACTGGACGTGCCCAATATTCATGCTCCTCAACTACGGGAATGAGATAATGATTGTCCTGCAGAATCTGAAATCTGTCTATAAGGCATTTATCAAATATGGTCAGCAATTTATTAAATAGGGAGAATCTGGTTTCTCTTGGACGGAGCTCCTCAACATCGACGGCTGCTCCCTTCACAATTTTAATTCTAATCATCTTTTTAGTTATTTAGTATCCCTTACGGAAAACTTGCGTAGATTGTCAACAGTAAAAGAACATATAAAAAATTACTAAGGTTATAATTCTGCGTGGTCAAAACGTGGACAAAAACTAAATAATTATGGATTATTTGCCTTTGATTGGAACTGTTACCATATTAAATTTACTGGCAGCCATGAGTCCGGGACCGGATTTTGTGATGACCGTGCGAAATGCGCTCTGCTATTCGCGCCGATCCGGCATCTTTACAAGCCTCGGAATTAGTGCGGCTCTTGGCATCCACCTGTTTTATTGTGCTGCCGGAATCGGATTGCTAATTTCCAAATCTGTGGTGTTTTTTTCACTCATAAAATTTCTTGGTGTAGGATACCTCATTTATATTGGAGTCGCATCAATCCTGTCCAAAAAATCAAAATTGGATGTTTCTGCCGAGAAATCCCTTTTAGATCTCACCCGATTGCAGGCATTTAAAATGGGATTTCTCACGAATGTTCTCAATCCAAAGGCCACGCTCTTTTTCCTGAGCCTTTTTACATTTGTGATCGGCAGTTCAACCCCTGTTTACATCATCCTGATCATATCTGCCATCATCATGGTAACTGCATTTACCTGGTTCAGCATCGTCTCCATCTTCCTGGCCCAGCCAAATGTTCAAAGGATCTTCCTTAAGTATGAGAGAATTATCAACTTTACACTTGGTGGATTTCTGATCTTTCTAGGGGTGAAAATTGCCTTGACCTTACGATGAACAGTGACATTTTTGGTGAGCTTTCCCATTTAGTCTGATACCTTAAATCATTCCCATTTTCGGATCAGGTAAAGATTATCTACCTTAGTATTTTCAACCGAACTATGACGATAAAAAATCCTTTGGCTTTAGTTGCATTGGTGCTCTGTTTTGCCTTGCATCCGCCTTTGTCAGCACAGACGCAAAAGACCTACTGCAATCCCATCAACCTGGATTACGGTTATACCCCTATCCCAAATTTCAGTGAGGCCGGACGCCACCGCGCCACTGCTGATCCTGTCATCGTAAAGTACAAGGATGATTATTATCTGTTTTCGACCAATCAATGGGGCTATTGGTGGAGCAGTGACCTGCTCAACTGGAATTTTATCTCAAAAAGATTCTTACGTCCGTGGAATCAGGTGTATGATGAGTTGTGCGCACCGGCAGTAGGAATTGTTGGCGATACCATGCTGGTTTTTGGTTCTACCTACTCGAGTAATTTCACTTTGTGGATGAGCACAAACCCCAAAGGCAACAGTTGGAAACCCCTTGTCGACTCTCTGGAAATCGGAGGTTGGGATCCGGCATTTTTTACCGATGAGAATGGGAAATTCTATATGTACAACGGAAGCAGCAACCGTTTTCCTCTTTATGGGATCGAACTAAACCGCAAAACCATGCAGCCCATCGGAACGCGAAAAGAGCTATACCTTCTGGAGCCATGGAGGTATGGTTGGCAGCGTTTCGGGGAGCATATGGACGACACATTTCTGGATCCGTTTATGGAAGGAGCCTGGATGACCAAACACAAAGACAAGTATTATCTTCAATATGGAGCGCCGGGGACTGAGTTCAGTGGTTATGCCGATGGAGTTGTGGTGGGCGACTCTCCCCTGGGGCCCTTTACGCCACAATCCATGCCATTTAGTTTCAAGCCGGGGGGATTTGCCAATGGCGCAGGTCATGGGGCAACATTCCAGGATAGATGGGACAATTACTGGCACGTATCCACCATCTCCATCTCCGTGAAAAATAACTTCGAACGCCGTATCGGTATATGGCCGGCAGGTTTCGACAAGGATGGCGTGCTGTATTGCAGTCAGGCTTTTGGCGACTATCCAACCTTTCTACCGGATAGTAATGAAGACCATCTGAAGAGCAGGTTTACAGGATGGATGCTGCTAAATTACAACAAGCCAGTTTTAGTATCCTCCACTTTTGGTTCATACAATTCCAACAACGCGGTTGATGAGAACATCAAAACCTACTGGAGCGCTGCATCAGGTAACAAAGATGAGTGGATACAAACCGATCTTGGAGCCGTTTCCACCGTTAGGGCGATACAAATAAACTATGCGGATCAGGATGCCGGCATCTTGGGAAAAGGATCCGGCTTGTACCATCAGTACAAAATTCTGGAATCCAAAGATGGCAAAAAATGGAACCTGTTGACCGACAAAAGCACCAACGACAAAGATGTTCCGCACGACTACATTGAGTTAAGCAAACCTGTTCAGACCCGCTTCCTGAAGCTCATCAATCTGCATGTTCCTTCAGGTAAATTTGCTATCAGCGGACTTCGTGTTTTTGGCAATGGAATTGGCGATTTGCCTGAGAAAGTCAAAGGATTTGTTGTACTCCGGACACAAAAAGACAAACGCAGTGCCTGGTTGAAATGGTATCCGACTGATAATGCATATGCTTACAATTTATACATGGGGACCTCTCCCGACAAACTGTACAATTGCATCATGGTATACAGTGCCAACGAGTATTGGCTCAAAACCATGGACATCGAAAAACCATACTATTTTGCCATCGAAGCCATCAACGAAAATGGAATTGGGGAGCGAAGTGTGGTGGTAAAAGCTGAATAATCATCACCGGCAGTCCTTTCAAACTCTTCATTTTTATGCTGTACAATTGGTTGTCCGATCTTAAAAATCTGAGCAAACCGAGCATACCCTGTTGAAGACGGTATAG
Source organism: uncultured Bacteroidia bacterium (assembly GCA_903881215.1). Classification (GTDB taxonomy): domain Bacteria; phylum Bacteroidota; class Bacteroidia; order Bacteroidales; family Prolixibacteraceae; genus CAINVV01. Next base: position 1,326 of record CAIRSO010000407.1, on the reverse strand, counting down.
TCGAGCAATTCTACTTCGGACGATAGAAAACCTTCCTTGACCGGTTCTTTTCGCAAAAGATCCGTGCTAAGATACTTCTTGTTACTATCGGAAAATACGGTCGCGATGACTGCATCTTTACCCATCTCATTTTGCAGTTGCAGGGCTCCAAGAAAGTTGGCACCCGACGAAATACCAACTGCCAATCCGATTTCGGAGGCCAGCTTCTGAGCCATGATAATTGAATCTCCGTCATCCACAGAAACAATCCGGTCGAGCTGCTTTAAATCAATTAGTGCCGGAATAAATTCATCCGAAATACCCTGAATTCTATGCTGACTCACTTTGTATCCTGTTGATAAAGTTGGGGAATTGGCGGGTTCGAGAGGATGGATCTTAACATGCTGATACTTCTCCTTCAAATATTTACCAACACCCATAACTGTGCCGCCCGTACCAACACCTGCCACAAAAGCATCTGGTCTTATCCCATTTGCCTGAAGCTGATACCAAAGCTCAGCTCCGGTAGATTTTTCGTGCGCTTCGGCATTTAAAGGATTGGCAAACTGCTTGGGAAGAAAGATGTTTGGCTGAGATGCGGCGATTTCTTCAGAGATGCGGATACTTCCTAAAAATCCGCCTTCTTCACGCGAGACGGGTATGATTTCAGCCCCAAGACTGTGGATAATATCTATTCTTTCTTTGCTTAACCAGTCGGGCATGACTATTTTAACCCTATGGCCCAGTGTACGTCCTATCGCGGAAAAAGAGATGCCGGTATTGCCACTCGTTGCCTCAACAATAGTGTCCCCTGGTTTGATCAGTCCGGTCTCGTATGACTTTTGCAAAGTATAGAGTGCCATCCTGTCTTTGATGCTTCCGGTGATGTTGTATTGTTCAACTTTGGCGTAGATGATGCGTATTTCACCCTTGAATTTCAAGCGGATCACCAACAGGGGCGAATTACCGATTAACCTCCACATGGCCTTGAACCTGGAGCATAATTCGGTATTTTTAATTTGATTGTTCATAAGTAAAAAGCATTAAGCCAAAAGCTAACAGCTAATAGCTAACTGCTAACAGCTTAATTATTGAGTGTTTGACCCATCAAAATTGCACAATAATCTGCAATAAATAGATGAGATTACTCATTAAATGAATGACCAAAAGCTAAGAGCAAACAGCTAATAGCTATAAGCTCTTAGCTGTTACATATCATAAGTTCGTTTACATTCTAAGGAGACATTTGAGTCTCAGGAGTTCGTTTACAATCCCCTAGGGGATTCGCCTTCTAAGGCGGCCAAAATATCAAGAGTTCATTGACATATTGCTTATTTAAGACAAAGG
>CAIRSO010000406.1 GCA_903881215.1 uncultured Bacteroidia bacterium | reverse complement strand
GCCGGAATGATGATAAACCTTCCTTTCCCATCATTATTCAACTGAACTTTCCCAAACATCCCTGATTTGATCTTTAAGTCGGCCGTGTTGTTCACTAAAAATTGAACGGTAAAACTATTTCCCAAATTGGCTTTGCTACCTATCAATATCACTTTCCCCGACAATTCCGTTTCGGGATAAGTATCTGAGAGAAGAACATATTGTTGACTGGATTCAAACTGACTTAACTCCTGCTCCGGTACATTTACTGTAAATTTCAGACTTGTGATATCTGTGATTTGAAGTAAAGGAATACCCGGTGCAGCAAAAGCACCCTCTTCTGTCAGCTTAGCGGTAACAATTCCATGGAAAGGTGCTGTGATGGTGGTTTTATTGATTTGCTCAAGTAAAGTGGCCTTTTGAACTTTGGCAGATTTCAAACCAAGTATTGACTTTTCCAACTGAATGCCTTGAATAGCATCAGCATTGGAAAGAACAGTATATCGTTTAGTGTCCGCCTCCAGTCCTTCAATCTGAATTTCAATGGATTGCAATTGCAGTTTCAATAAGGAGTTGTCCAGTTGAATGAGAGCCTCTCCTTTTTTAACGATTCTGCCGACATCCACCAATACTGAATTGATCTTTCCCTGAATATCAGCACTTACTCTTGTCTCTTTGTTAGGTTCAAAAGTTCCTGTAAGAGAGATGTCCTTCTGAACACTTTCAAGCTTCAGCGTGATGGCCTGTATATGAATGGCCTGATCTTTATTGTATTGATAAACCCTGTTTACAGTGGTTTCTTTGTTCCTTTTTAATTGAATTACAATGATGGCTAATAATGCCAATACCACAATTGTATAAATGATCGTATTCTTCATTTCGTATTTATTAATTATTATTTGATATCAGATTTCCAGTCACCCTTTTGTACTCCAATTCCGATTTTCGAAGACTTACCAGGGCAACGATGTAGTTTTGCTGCGCATCACGCAGTGAATTGTCTGCCAAAATCAAATCAGTTATGCTTGCCATTCCCTCCTTATTTTGCAGTAAGGTATTATCGTAAATCTTTTTTGCTAGATTTATTTGATTGTTAATTGTTGCAATATTTTGGTTTGCAAGCAAGTATTGCATTTCAGCATTAATAAGGTCGAGTTTGGATTTTTCAGCCACTAATTCTTTTTGAATGTTCGTTTTCTGAATATCGATCTTTTTCTGAACAATCCTGTGCTTGGTTACCAGGCCATTAAATAGAGGAACTGAAAGCTGGGCACCTACATATCCTATTGGATGAAAATTAAAAAAACTATTGCTTCCTGTCGTCCCAAATCCTGAAGTTCCATAAACTCCATAAAGACCCAATGTTGGCAGTTTTGAGTTCCGAAGCGCTCTTAACTCAGATGTATTGACCTCATTTTTTTTATCAATTAGCAAAATGTCAGTTGTTACTTGAGATTTGAAATTAAATTCAAAAGCTGATTTTTCGTTTATGAGTACTTGAATTGAATCAGAAATTGGTTTACCCATCAAAAAATTGAGCACATTGAGAACTTGTTGCTGTTGTGAGAAAACCGTATTTCTTTGATTTGCTATTTGGTCCAATTGCAATTGCAGTCTGTCCACATCCGTGCCTTTGGCAAGCTGTTGTTGGTGCAGCAAGATAGTGGTTTGCACCAATTTGCTGGAATTTAACATGTTACTTTCCAAAAAAGATAGCTGGTTCAGCAAGATCTGTGCGTTGTAATAGGCATTTGAAACTTCCATTACCACATCTTCTTCGGTTTTGATCTTTTGAATTTCAGAAAGTTCACGGGCAATCTGTGTATTTTTTACCGCACCCAAAGCAGATGGATTATAGAGTGGCACAGTAACTTGCAGGTTGGCATTCAGGCTTTGTGGCACGCCAAACTGAACCTCTTTATAGGTACCAGCCACTCCTCCAAATGCAGCTGCAGGCATTATCTGGTAAGGCAAATCGGTGTAATAGCGATAATCTGTCAGCCCACCTATTTTTGGAAGAAGGTTGCCTCTGGTTTCCTTGTTTTTCTCATTGGCAAGGAAAATATCCTGTTGAGACAACTTAATGTTCCGGTTGTATTGTAATGCAGTACCAACGCATTCCTCCAAGGTTAATGCTTGAGCATATACGGCAACATTGATTATCAGAATAATCCCAACTAAAAAGATTAATTGCAAACATGTATAGGTTTGCTGGCAACTCTTTTTGAAAATTTGTCCGATTGTTTTTAGTTCTGTCTTCTTCATAATTTTATTCATTTAAACTCCTTTGTATCTCTAAATCTCTGACCATCTTGACACTTAACCATTGATCATTCATTAGCACTCGAAAGCTTGCCAGAATTTTTTTAACCATTGCACTGGTTTTTGTTCCTGTGTAAAATGTCTTTTGTTGTTTGCCCTGGTTAACAAGCTGCAGCAGGCAAATTTCAGCAGTTGATCGTATTCTTCCTAAAATAACCTGCATACCAGTATCCTGTTTAATCTTCTCCGCAGCAAAAATTATTGACAAGTAATAGGGCTTTAGATCGAATAATTCATAAAGCCTTTTAAATAGGCCACTGATTTCCTCTTCAGGCAATTGGGTTGGGACAAGAACATGATGAATTAGCTCTTGCATTTCATTTTCCAACAAGAGTAACATCATGGTAAGAATATCTTTATCCTGCTCAAAAAATACCGATAATTCTGCGGGATCAATTCCCATTTCAATAGCTAATTTGTTAATTGTCAAGGCGTCTGTTCCTAACAAGTTGATAATCTCCACTGCTGAATTAACTAATTCTCTATTTTCCTGTTCCATAATTCAAGATTGTAAGTTAATATTCACTAACATATTTGGAAAATTTTTTTTGGTTTGCTGTATACTATCCTTTTTTATTGTGAAATAAGAAAGCGCTGAAAGAGAAACACTACCATTATGCAGTAAGTCATCACACCAATTGCCTTTACTTCGGACTTACTACATCTATTAAAGTGAACCAAATATAAAGCGAAGTATTTCTTCATTCTTCTCTGCTTTTTATAAGCGTAAGTATCGATTGAACCATATTGTTTCCATTCCTAACAATATCAAATTCAAAATTTGCAATACGCCATTTGAACATTTGCAATTTAAAAGTTCCCATAACGATATGCATCATTTCATCAGTAGTTATGGCATTTGTAAAGACGCGCTTTTGCTGTCCTTCCATGATGATAGGTATCAGGTGCTTCATCTTTTCATTCATAAGCCGGAGGTAGGTTTCATTTGTTCGTTGACTTTCTTCCATTAATCCATCGGAGAAAACAGCGACGACAAAATGCGGATTCTGGCTAAAAAACCTAAATTGCTCCTGGAATAATGCAACGAAATTTTTTTCGGGATCAGGATCCTTAGATAAAGAAGATAATCTTTTATTAGTGCTAAAAGCCAAATAATTATGCATGGCTAAAATAATTTCCTCCTTGCTATTAAAATGTCGGTAAATCGCACTTTCCGAGAACTTCATTTCTTTCGCCAGATTCTTTATAGTTAAGCCACTAACACCCGAAGTGGTTAGTATCTTACCGGCTGCTTCAATGATCTCTAACTGACGTGGTGTAATATCCATCTTTCCTTTCTATTAATAAATATATTACTTAAATTTTGTATCGGTTCTAATCCATTTTGTAAATCTCACGTGCATCAATTCTGTGAGGAATTTTAGATATTAGATGTTACATATCATAAGTTCGTTTACATTCTAAGGAGACATTTGAGTCTCAGGAGTTCGTTTACAATCCCCTAGGGGATTCGCCTTCTAAGGCGGCCAAAATATCAAGAGTTCATTGACATATTGCTTATTTAAGACAAAGG
>CAIRSO010000405.1 GCA_903881215.1 uncultured Bacteroidia bacterium | reverse complement strand
TTGAAGTCGCGCCAAAGCCAATTGCTTCCCCTGTAATTTGTAAGTGTTATCATTGATATTTTATTAAACTGTCAGCAAAAGTAAAGAACTATTTTAAATCTCAAAATAATTTGTCGAAAATTATTCCGGATTGTAGAATAAATATTAATTGTGGATTTCAAAAAAAAAGGTCACCGGTAATGCTACCGTGACCTTTTCACTGTTATAATCTATCTAACCTAAAACTACGTTATTCAACTTTGTGTACCACAATAGAATGGGTAACGGGGATGCCTTTTTTAAGTGTAGCAGAAACGCCGCAATACCGTTCATCCGATAATGACACAGCTTTTTCCAACTTGTCCAGTGGTAAATCTTTGCCCCAGAACTCATAAGTGATGTGCATAGAGGTGAAATGCTTCGGGTGTTCTTCAGTCACTTCACCATCCACTTTGATATTCAAATCGACCAGATCAACCCGCATTTTTGTCAACATTGAAACAATGTCCATGCCTGTACATCCTGCTAATGCAACCAGCATAAGGGCTTTGGGACGAGGTCCGAGATCTTGGCCGCCATTATCCTTGTCAACATCTACGGTCAATTTGTGTCCGTAGAGTTCTGTCTCAAAGGCCATTCCTTTTTTCCAGGATAAGTTAATTTCTTGCTTCATAATTTGGATATTTGGGATTGAGTCGGATTACCATGATTATCAAGATCCATCTGTATATAATTAATTTTTTTATTTGCCAGATGGAATACCCCTTAGTCATAGTTTTTTCGGTTGGTGATTCCGAAATCATGAGTATTTCATCCAGCAACTTAGATTTATTTCAATCTTTTTTTGGTACGAAGTGAATCTGAAATTGTTTCAGCTTAGTTGGCTGTTACCTTCAATACATCTTCAATTGCACTTACGAAGCTTGCTTTTGGAAGTGCTCCCTGGGCCATCTGTGGCTGTCCTTCGAGTGGAATGAATAATAGAGATGGAATACTTTGGATGCCAAACATGCCGGCAAGTTCGCGTTCTTCTTCTGTATTCACTTTGTAAATATTGAGTTTTGTCCCATAAGTTGCCTGTAATTCCTCCAGAATGGGAGCAATCATTTTGCAAGGGGAACACCAGTCTGCGTAAAAATCAACAATTGCAGGGGCCGATCCTTCAAATTTCCAATCTTTGTTTGCTTCGAAATTGAATACCTTTTCTTTGAATGTATCCAGCGTTAAATGTTCAAGTGCCATATCTGTATATTTATTAAATTATTAATTTGCTATTAGCAATTATTTTGATGCAAAAGTAAATTAGTTTTTTGAATAAAAAAACATTTTAATAGAAATATTTGCTAGTAGCACTAAATGCTTTTGTAAACTGTTGACTTATTTGTAGTTTTGCGGTTGTCGCAAGCTATTAGCTTTTAACCGCTAGCTTTTAGCTTGGCATTGTGAGCAAAATGGATTTTATGCGGTTTTATTTAAATTCAAATTAGCTGGTAAAAGCCAGTAAGCAATAATAACTAAAACTAATAGCCAACAGCTAATTACTTAATAATAAATGCTTCCATGGAAAAGGTTAATGAAATTCTGGGATTGGTTTATGAGATGAAGAAGAAATGTGCCGCAATTGATTTTCAATTGATGGAGAACTTGCATCTTTCGCAATCTGAGTTGCTTTTCTTTAGTTCATTGGACCAATGTATAGGTATCAGCAGCCCGGAACTGGCAAAGAATATGGGTTTGTCCCCCTCCCGAATCAGTAGGGTAATTGAGAAACTGGTGGTGGATGGATATCTTGACCGGAACATCGACAAAGCTGACAGAAGAGCTATTACGCTCTGCCTGACAGATGAAGGTAAAAAGATCAGAGCAGAGATAGATAAGAACCGGCAGGAATGCGAGGCACGGCTATTAAATGTTTTACCAGAGTCTGATGTAGAAAAATTCCGTGAGATAATTGGCAGGATGATTCTGGAAATGTAGTATATTAGGAGATACTTTAAAC
>CAIRSO010000404.1 GCA_903881215.1 uncultured Bacteroidia bacterium | reverse complement strand
TCACCAAACGATTTTCGGAGGGAATGCATGGCTTCAGTAATCTGATTTTCAACGGTTTTTTCTGATATGCACATCTCTGAAGCAATCAGCTGAATGGATTTACACTCTTTTTTGCGTTTCAGAAAAATTTCTTTCCGCCGTGGGGGCATCTCTTCTATCAGCTGGTTGAGTTTGGAAAAAAGACCTTCAAAGTTCAGTTCATCCTCAAGGGAGGGATTCTCTGAAGAAAACTCTTCAAACAGTCCGATTTGAAATTTTTGCTCTTTTGCCTTTTTGATGAAGCTTTTTTGAATGGAATGAAAGGCTATTGTAAAGAGGTAAGATTGAAACGAGGTATCAGTTTTCAGGGAAGCGCGGTTTTGCCAGATTTTGAGAAAAACCTCCTGAACGATATCTTCCGCTTCTGCTTCAGATTTAAGATAGGAGAAGGAGAACCGGTATAATTTCTGACTATAATTTTCAAACAGCCTTTCAAATGCAATTACCGAACCTTCTTTGAGGAAGGCAGCAAGCTCAGTTTCAGATTGAAAATCATTTTTTTCCAAAATAATAGTACCGGTAGTTTAGCTGGCATAAAATTAGCCAATAAAATATCAGACTAATTGTACCGGTATAAATAATATTTCCAAGAGAAATGATAGGATGACAAGTTCAGTCTTTTAGGTCATAAACCATCAAAGCCTCATTGTGCCGAAGGTACAGATTCCCTTCGGCAATGACAGGATGTGCCCAATGCTGTGCCGTTCCCAGAGGGACTTTAAATTTGCTGATGATTCTGAATTGGTCCGGAGTTCCTTCTGCCAGAGCCATCTCGCCATCCTTTTCGGCATAGCAATAGAAGAGTCCATCAGCAAAAATCACCACACCGCCTCCAAGCTCTTTGGCAATGTATTTGGTAAGTCCGGTTTTCAGGTCGATACAAAACCATTTTGGTTGAAGATAGGATGAGCCGAAAAAATAGCCGTCTTTCAGAATAAAACCGCCCGAAAGGTTGATAAACTCCTTGTTCCGCCAGACGATATCAGCTTTTCTGCCATCTGGTGAAAGCTGCAGCAAAACCAATCCTGAACTATCCTTTCTGGAAGCACTTGATACCAAAATTTTGCCATCGAAATAAACAGGTGTGTTGGCATGAATTTTATTGTCCTGAAATTGACGAATCCGCCAATACATCTCTCCTGTTTCTGCATTAAGTCCGATGATAGAGGTGGCGGTAAGGTTAACCAGCAATCTGTTGCCATTGTGATTAATCAGAATAGGCGATGAGTAGGATGCCGCCTCTGCGAAGGCAGTACTTCCCCAGATTTTTTTCCCTGTAAAACGGTTCAATGCGACCACATTGTTGGTTTTTCCCCCCGGCGTACAATAAAGGATGTCGCCATCAATCAGCACGGACTCGGAGAAGCCGAACTGTACCGAATCGCATTGAAAATCTTTGAAGAAATCGACATTCCATACTTTCTCGCCGTCTTTGGCTTTCAGGCAATCAACACCGCCATTCCCGTTTTCCAGATAAATAAGATCATCGACCAGCGTTGGAGTGGATCGGGCGCCGGGGAAAATGGATACCCAATCTTTGCCATAACTTTTCTTCCAAAGCAATTTTCCCTGTTTGCTGAAGGCGAAAAGAAAACCTTCGGAGGTCAGTGTATCCGGAATTCCGGTCACATAGACCATATCTTTGGAAAGAGCCACACTGCTCTGACCTGTGCCAAGTCCCTCATATGACCAAAGCATTTTTGGTCCTTCGACAGGCCATTGCTTTAACAGGTTTTTCTCTGGATAGATCCCATCGTGGTTGGGCCCCCGCCATTGTGATTGAGCGGAAGAGGTTGAAAAACCTGAAAGCAGTAGAATAAGTGCAAAGGAGAAAAGGGTGTTTTTTAGCTTCATGTTTAATTGTACTGATGGTGATTCGAAGTATTTGTTGCTATTCTTTATTATCATTTGTATCCTTCCGTCCGATCCCGAAAATAAAGTCCTGACTGATATTTGTTCGCGGACGGCTCAGCTATTAGACATTGTTTCTACCAATAGACCGCCGCTCTGCGGCTGGATTTACCCGGGTAATTATTTGTGGTAAAAAACACAATTGTAGCAATGGGAATTTTCACATTTCAACTACTCTCCCAGTCCCCCAGTCTCCCCGGGC
>CAIRSO010000403.1 GCA_903881215.1 uncultured Bacteroidia bacterium | reverse complement strand
TTGCTACTTCCTGGTTATCGACTTAATCAAAAAATCCAACTCCCCCTGTGGGTATATCATGTTGACTGAATGAATGTTCTGTGTAAAATGCGGCAATTCTACCCAGGCAGCATCCATCAGCATCTTTTAAAATCCATCTTATGATCTCTCCTTTTTTGAGTTGCTTGTTCTTTCCAGTATCAAAGATTTCATTAACACTCGAATCCAATGGACGACACCATTTTCGATCATTTTTATATAAACGGACAGGAAATTCATTGAATTCTCTTATTTGCTTATAATCATTGACTTCAATTAAAAAGAAATTGGAATGAGACCCCATAAGTTTTTAAAGGTTGAGATAAAGTGTCAAATGTAGAAAATCATTTGCGTATGAAAAATATACGGTCAGCAATTTGCCAAAAATAGGTACCACAAGCACTTGCAGATATCTTCATTTTAAAGTAGCTTTGATTATAGTCTGAGGGTTTTCCCGTGGCTTTTGAAAACAAATTATAACAAATGAAAAGAAGTATTTGGATTACCCTTTTGATCATTGCTGCCTTCCTGGTAATAGGAACATCGCAATATCCCAAATTGTATGTTGCCACCGGATATGGCGCAAAATGCATGGCTTCAGGAATATTTGTTGCCGGCAGGGATGCTGAAAACATTCAGGCGAATGACCTGGATTATTCTATAGTCAAATATACCTCTAGTAAGATTGACTATGTCGAAAAAAGCGTGACTACGAGTCTTTTTGGTCTTGCCAAACAAAAGGCAATTTATCGTGAGGGCTTGGGATGCAGCCTGAGTTTCGATCGGTCGTCAACTTCCTCCTTTCCAATTTCTTCAGCTCATAGCGAGATTACAAGCCTTTCCTGGAAATTGCCATGGCCTGATGGTGATAGAAAAAGTGACATAATATTTCCTGAAATTGATACAATTAAGCTCAATAATGCAGTGAAACAGGCATTTGATGATCCTGGAATAAAGATTAAGAGAACAGCAGCAGTCGTAGTAATTTACAAGGGAAAGTTGATTAATGAGAAATATTGGAAGGAACAATCAATTTCTGAGGAATCCAGACTGTGGGGTTGGTCAATGAACAAAAGCATTGTAAATGCCATGGTGGGTGTTTTGGTTAAGCAAGGAAAATTATCAGTACAAGCTTCAGCCCCAATCGAGGAGTGGCTTCAGGACAAGCGCAGGGATATTACAATGAACGATCTTCTGCAAATGAGCAGTGGATTGAAGTGGAACGAGGATTACGGAGATATTTCGGATGTGACAACCATGCTCTATCGGGAACCAAATTGTTATAAATATGCCATTGGCTTTCCCTTCGAAAAGAGTCCCGGAAGTGAGTGGAAATATTCATCCGGGACGGCTAATATACTTTCAGGTATAGTGCGAAAAACCTTGAATAACGATCAGCAATACCATAGTTTTCCTTATGCTGAGATTTTTTTGAGAATTGGAATGTCCAGCATGAAAATGGAGGCAGATGCCGATGGAAATTATGTAGGTTCCTCCTATGGTTATGCAACAGCAAAAGATTGGGCAAAATTTGGCCAACTATATTT
>CAIRSO010000402.1 GCA_903881215.1 uncultured Bacteroidia bacterium | reverse complement strand
GCCAAATCGTGTAATTGAACTGAAATCTCTTTCCCTTCATTGAGTTTTGTTACAGCAACTGGAAAATATGAACGATAATTTCTGTTAAAAATTGATCCATGCCCTTTGTGCGAAAGCAGGGTAATTTCACCACCCAACAAGGTAACAATGCCTTTTACGATGGCCAATCCCAGACCGCTGCCTTCATAAAGTCTGGTCGAAGAAAAATCCTCCTGCATGAAAGAATCAAAGATGAATTTCTGGGCACTTTCGGAAATACCTATGCCGGAATCTTTTACAAACATAGTCAGGCGTTCATCTTCGACTTTAAGTCCAAGTAGGATATTTCCTTTTTCGGTGAATTTTATCGCATTTCCCACAAGATGGTTGAGTATTTTGTGCACCAGGTCACGATCTGAGTAGATGGTTGTTTGCCTCAGATTGGCAGGCACTTCTGCAGATATATCCAGGTTTTTAAAGTTACACGAGTCTTTAAATTCTCTCACAACACCATCAATCAATTGTGGCAGGTTAAAATGTTTCTTGTCAACTTCCTGGTTCCCTGTTACAATCATGGAGATATCGAGGTAATCATCGATCGTATTGATCAATCTTTCACTACTCTCCTGGACGACTGTCAAAAATCTGTTTTTTTCATCCAATGACAACTGCTCGTTGGCAATAATCTCTCCAAATCCAATGATGCCATTCAAAGGCGTCCTGATTTCATGGGAAATGTTGTTCATGAACGCAGTTTTGAGCCTATTGCTGGCTTCGGCTTTTATGCTGGCCTCCACCAGTGATTTTTCGATGGTAATTTTTTCCTGCAAATTGGCAAGCATCCCTGTGAAAATCTTAAGCGAAGAGATGTCCGATTCACTCCATTTTTTGTTGGCAGAAACGGTTTCAAATCCAACAAATCCCAAACAGTTCTTTTGGGAAATCATTGGAATGGTAATAATTGATTTTACTTTATCTGAGGCGATAAAGGTGTGCACCGGACTTTCAGATCCAAATTCAGGAAGGTTGCTTACCGATACCGTATCTCCTAATAAGTGTTGTTCCATCCAATCACCAATTAATGCCGATGACATATTTTGTCTGTCTTGAATCAGTGGTGTGACATCCGGGCTGCACCATTCGTGCGAATTGGTCATGAGGCCTTGCTCAAGGTCATAACGGACAATATAACACCTGTCGACTTCAGTGTATTCACCGATTTGACGAAGTGAGTCATCAATGACAAGATCTGTTTCAGATTCGGCAATGTAAATAAATCTGGAAGCAAGGTTCATTAAAATCTTTTGAAAGCCTGATTGGTACAAAAGGTCATGTTTCATTTCAAATGACTCTGAAACATCCCGGATGATTGCCAAAACGTGTGTATTGTCAAGTTTGGAAAGCCTTACCTCATAGTGTTTAACGTTTCCTGGAAAGCTCATCGCAAATTGATGTGTTACCAATTTGTTGGAATTAAGACAGTTGGCAAGAAGTTTATTCAGCACAATACTCTCTTCCTGATTGAAAAGATGCTGAATGGAGGCACCTATTACGTCCTCTTTCGACAGAAATAAAAGTTCCGAATCAGTAGTAAAGAGATCCG
>CAIRSO010000401.1 GCA_903881215.1 uncultured Bacteroidia bacterium | reverse complement strand
GATTTGATTCCAAGAGGGGATGAACTTCTCGACACTTTTTTTGCCCTATTAAAAGATTAATCGACCCAATCAACCAGCCATCGATTGGTCGTTCCTGGAAGAATCGATTTTTTTACAAATTTGTTAGCAATTACTAACTTTTTGTTTATATTTGCATTCAGGTATCTAATTACCTGTTAGGATATGAATACAGTATGTTACATTGATGTGCCGGACAAGGAAAACGGCCATGGAGTATCAGTTCGTAAATTACATGAGAACGAACATGTTCAGGTTGCCCATATCAAATTGAATCCAGGTGAAAAGGTCAATCCTCATAGCACACCTGTAGATGTGTTCTTTTACATTCTTGAGGGAGTTTGTACCGTTGAAATCGGCACCGAACGGCAACAGGTTTCAAAAGATACCCTTGTTGAAAGTCCGGCCCTGATCCAACATGCTTTATACAATGAAAGTGCTCAAGTGGCCAGGATAATGGTCGTTAAAACACCCCGGCCAGGGAAAATTTAACAATCAGATCACAAAATAATCAGATATGAAAGCAACCGAACATTTAAAGATTGAGCACGAATCGGTGCTCAAAATGATTGAAATATTAGAAGCAATTGCACAGAAACTCGATAAAGGCGAGAATTTTTGGGTCAGCGACCTTGAGGCAGCACTGGATTTTTTACGGATTTTCGTTGACAAATGCCACCATGGCAAAGAGGAGAACATCCTGTTTCCGAAGTTGGTGGAAATCGGCATTCCGAATGAAGGCGGGCCTGTCGGCATGATGCTGCACGAACATGTCATTGGCCGGGGGTATATTGCCGGATTTGCAGCAGGGACTGAGAAGTACAAAGCGGGCGATAGGCAGGCCGCGGCTGACATCACCAGTAATATCAGGGGATACGGTGAATTGCTGACATCCCACATCTTCAAAGAGAACAACGTTCTCTATAAAATGGCCGACATGCACCTTACCGCTCAGCAGCAAACTGAACTCCTCGCCAATTTTGAAAAGCTCGAAAATGAAGTCATCGGGAGGGGGAAACATGAAGAATATCACAAATTGCTGGAAAGATTGGAGCAGCAATATCTTTCATGATCTATCGCGCGACTATAAATACTGTAAGAACTTGGTAAGAATAGACCCAACCAATTTATTGATCATATTATGGAAAAAAATAATCTGGTAACGAGGAAAATAGGGGAGATTGTCACCGACAATTTCAAAACAGCCGAAATCTTTAAAAAGCATGGAATTGATTTCTGTTGTGGTGGAAATTCTTCTTTAAAACAGGCCTGCTCCGAAAAAAATATTGATATTGATGTAATGATGAAGGAACTGTCGGAGCTTGAGGGACAGCCTCCTGATGCTGCGCACAATTTTAAGGAATGGGAACTTGGTTCTTTATGCGACTACATCGTAAATACCCATCATCAGACAGTCACAAAGTTGTTGCCACAGGTGTTGGCGTATACCCGGAAAATTGCGGATGTTCATGGTTCACATCACCCTGAGTTGGTTCTGATCGCAACTTTATTCTCACAAATTAATGACGAACTTTTACCGCATCTGAAAAACGAAGAAGAGCTATTATTTCCGGCCATTAAAGATGCGCTCAATACCGGGTCCTCGCAATCAAAAGAAACCATAAAATCGGAAATAGCCCGGATGAGTAAAGAACATGAGATTGCCGGAAATGCGATGGACAAAATTAATAAATTAAGCTCGGGTTACACGCTTCCACAGGATGCCTGCAACTCCTACATGGTTGCTTTCAAACTGTTGGAACAATTTGAAGATGACCTGCATATCCATGTTCATCTGGAAAATAATATCGTGTATCCCCGGGCATTACTGCTGTAATAGGTGTCAAAATATTACCATTTTTGAATTTGCCAATTTGAGAGGTATTATTTCCTTTTTGGCTCAATTCCGAAGGTGAATCCTGCTTTAACCCTTTCGATCAATTCCGGTAAAATATCCTGATATTCACCAACGATTCCAAAATCGGCATGATGAAAAATAGGCGCTTTAGGATTGTGGTCGATGGCAATGATCTTTTCGGATTCTTTCATTCCGGCAACATGCTGGATCGCCCCGGAAATGCCAATGGCAATATATACTTTGGGACGAATTGTCTTGCCGGTTTGTCCTACCTGGCGAGCATATTCCGCAACACCTTCGTCGACAACCGGACGGCTGCAATCATCAGACGGCGTCCAGAACAAGCAAAATGTCCTTGGATACAAAAGTTACAGGTTATGACTATTTCAGACGATCAAAGTTGTAATAAGATTATTCTTTCCAGTCTTTTACAGCATTTTTATAGTCCTTCGTGTAGCCGAAGTGTGCCGTAAAAATGTATTCTACATTCGGTAATTTTGTGATTTTTGAAATAGATTTGGTCGCCATCTCGTGATCCAGGTCGAAAAATTTCACCGAAGTCCCCAATTTCCCATCAACCAAACTAAGAATATCGCCCGTAAATAAATATTTGTCGTTTACCTGGTAACACATTGATCCTGTGGTATGGCCTTCTGTCAGGATACTGAATGAATTTTCATTTCCGATTTTCAAAGATTGTTTGTCTTCAAGCAAAATATAATCTTTCCGACTGAGGCTGTTGCTGACTCCCGGGATTTTTTGTTTTTCGCCGGTAAGCATCATCTCTTCCTGTTTTGAAATGTAAATCTTTGCGTTTTTGAACAATGGAACTCCCGCAACATGATCCATATCAGTATGCGTAAGCAATACAGCAATCACCATATCAGGATTGATGTTCAGTTTTTTTAACTCTGCCGAAACAACTTCTATATCTTTCCCTGCATCAATAGCAATATATTGACTGCTATCCTGAATGAGATACATATTTACGAATTCATC
>CAIRSO010000400.1 GCA_903881215.1 uncultured Bacteroidia bacterium | reverse complement strand
GTTGCTGGTGAACAAATCAAATCTCAAATCTGAATTTTGAGCCCACTCCGAAAAGTCTGTGAAAAAGTTTCGCACTCAATCTACCCACCCCCTGCCCCTTCTTTTCAAGGGAGGGGAGAGGGGCTGCTATATCTAACAACAAGATATACAGGATTTTGCTGGAGCAGAAATGCCCCCCTCCCTGCGGGCAGGGAGGGGTTGGGGGTGGGTAGATTTACCATAAACCACTTTTCGGAATAGCGTCAAATCTGAGATTTGAGTTAGAAACAGGGGCTTTAGCCCGAATGAATTGCATCAATCTTAAACAGTTGGCTAAAGCCAACTGCAATATACGGAAGAAGAATAAGTCCGATTGAGGTGAGATATTGCACAATTTGATTTGTTATTATGCTTGAGAAACATTATTTTTGTAAAACATAATAATCGGACTCATGAATGATTTTGTAAACAGGATCAGGGAAATAGAGCGCCTCTCATCTGCTCTCTCTGTAAAAACCGGAAAACTCATCGTTATCTATGGAAGAAGACGCTGCGGCAAGTCAACCATGATAAGGAAAGTTCTTTCTTTACGTGATGTCTATTTCCTTTCCGATTTACGGGAAAAAAAACTTCAGATTGATAGTCTGGCAACAACCATAGGACAATCAATTGCCGACTTTGATAAGGTAACTTATCCCGATTGGGAATCATTATTCAGAAACTTGAATAACAGGGTATCTCAACGTATTACCTTGTGCCTGGATGAATTTCCATATTTGGTAAAAAACTCCCCGGAATTGCCTTCTGTCCTGCAAAAAATCATCGACACCGGAGGTAATTCAAAGTACCACATCATTTTGTGCGGGTCAGCTCAGCAGATGATGCAAAATATGGCGCTCAGCAGCCTCTCCCCGCTATACGGCAGAAGCGCCGAAATTATGAACATCAAGCCGATGCGGATTCCATACCTGAAACAGTACTTACACGAAGAGCCCATACCGTCAATTGTGGAATATGGCACATGGGGTGGAGTTCCCCGATATTGGGAGATTCGTAAACAATCGAAAAACTACGAGGAGGCTGTCAGGCATCATTTGTTCGATAGCCAGGGGATTTTATACGACGAGCCGGAACGTCTCTTTACTGATGATATGCGCACATCTGTGCAGGCATATTCCATTTTGGCCCTTGTGGGCATGGGGTGTCACCGGATGTCGGAAATTGCTGCAAGACTGAATAAACCGGCTACCCAGTTAACACGGCAGTTTCAAAACTTATCCGATCTGGGCTATTTAACCCGTGAAACACCATTTGGAGTGTCTGAAAAAACATCAAAACAAAGTCTTTATAAAATAGCCGACCCCTTCTTAAACTTCTATTTTTCGTTTGTGATACCAAATAAAAGCAGACTGCAATTTGGTTTAATTGACCAGGTATGGCGTGAGATCTCTGAAAAATTTCCATTCTATTTTTCAGCAATCTGGGAAGAACTCTGCCGGCAATCGGTGCCAATGTTGAATTTACCTGTGAAATTTAATCCGGCTAAGCGCTGGTGGCCGGGAAGAGAAAAAAAAACATCATCTGAGATAGACATCATTGCTGAGTCGACGGACCGGGAGTATTTGTTGATTGGCGAAGCAAAATGGAGCGACAAGACAAATTTCGGAGAGTTGGCCGATCGGTTGAACCAAAAGGCCGGTAACAATGATCTTTTTCGAAACAGAAAAATCATTAAAGCTGCTTTCGTTAAATATCCGGGAGATGGAAGCGCAGGCAACCTCTTTGTTTTTTCACCGGCAGATGTAATAAATGCCCTTGAATAGGGGTCTGATCATCGAAATTAGGCCTGAGAACGCCCGAATCAAGGGTTGGCAAAGGAATTTATTGCAGTCAGCTTTAGCTGACTGTTGAAGGGAGAATCCTTAGATACAGGGGCTTTAGCCCCATTCATCAAACAACAAGATAAGAGAACCGGGATATTGAAATAAATGGGGCTGAAGCCCATTGAATTGCATCAATCTTAAACAGTTGGCTAAAGCCAACTGCAATATATGGAAGAAGAAAAAGTCCGGTCAAAAATTAATTGGCTGTTGTGCAAAAATGGTCTTATTTTGCAGATATGATAGAAATAAAACGAACCTACGCTGCATTCCCCGAAACCCTTATAATAACTGTGAACACATTAAATCCGGTCCGGGGGAATATTTGAAATAGCAGGAAGGGTCTCTCCGCCCGTCCACAAAACTGAACCATTGAAACTTCTCATCGACATCGGCCATCCCGCCCACGTTCACATCTTCCGCAACCTTGCCAAAGAGTTGGAGAAAAATGGTCATGCCGTCATGTTTACCTGTCGCGAAAAAGAATGTGCCATCGACCTGTTAAAGGCTTACGGACTTCAATATATCTCCTTTGGCAAGCCCTATCAAAGCGCTTCAGGGAAAATATGGGGCCTGCTGCGGTTCAACTACAGGATGCTCCGGGCGCTTCTTACCTTCAAACCCGACATCACCCTGGGCCACAGCTCCATGTATGCCGCCCAGGTGAGCTGGCTGCTCGGCATCCCCCACATCAGCATGGAAGAC
>CAIRSO010000399.1 GCA_903881215.1 uncultured Bacteroidia bacterium | reverse complement strand
TAAAGTGCCTAAAGTACTTGTTGCTTCAGAACGTTTTTGTTACTTTTCTTCACTAAAAAAGAGTGAAATAGTAAATACCTAAATATTTGAACCTCAATATGAATAACTTTAGGCACTCTAGGCACTTTAAATACTTTAGGCACTTCCCGTTCACTTTAGCTCACTTATTGAAAAATAACACAAATCTATAATAACCTAAAAAATGGCAATAGACAAATTTGTAACCCGACACATAGGTCCAAGAGAAAAAGATATCAAAGAGATGCTTGCAACCATTGACGTTTCTTCTTTGGATGAACTGATTGATCAGACCGTTCCGTCAAACATCCGGCTCGAAAAACCGCTTAATCTGCCCAATGGCCTTACTGAGCGTGAATATTACCGCCGGATCCTTCACCTTGCGTCAAAAAATAAAGTTTTCAATACTTATATCGGTATGGGTTGGTATGATACCATCACACCGGCAGTTATTTTGCGCAATATTTTGGAAAACCCTGCCTGGTACACATCGTACACACCCTACCAGGCGGAGATATCACAAGGAAGACTTGAGGCGTTGCTAAATTTTCAGACCATGGTTTGCGAGATGACAGCTATGCCTCTGGCCAATGCATCTTTGCTGGATGAGGCCACTGCTGCGGCGGAGGCACTGCACATGATGTTTGCCTTGCGTTCAAGAGCACAGGAGAAGGCTGGTGCAAATGTTTGTTTTGTGGATGAAAAAGTGTGGCCACAAACTCTGGATGTTTTATATACAAGAGCCGAACCCTTGGGAATTGTCCTGGAGGTAGGCGATTTTAAAAACGCTGCCGTACATGATAAATGGTTTGGAGCCATCGTACAATATCCCAATTCGGATGGTATAATTGAATCATATGAAGGATTCACCAAAAAAGTACAATCAGTAGGTGCAAAAATTGCTGTCGCTGCCGATCTTCTTTCGCTGGCATTGCTTACCCCTCCGGGAGAGTGGGGCGCAGACATCGTTTTTGGCTCAACCCAACGTTTTGGTGTACCAATGGGTTACGGTGGTCCGTCGGCGGCATTCTTTTCAACACGCGACGAATACAAGCGTGACCTTCCCGGCAGGATCATTGGCGTATCCAAAGATTCAAACGGCAAACCGGCCTTGAGACTGGCTCTCCAGACCAGGGAGCAGCACATCAAAAGAGAAAAGGCCACTTCCAACATATGTACTTCGCAGGGATTACTTGCCACCATGGCCGGCATGTATGCCATTTATCATGGTCCTGAAGGAATACGCAACATTGCGGCACGTGTTCACAGCATTGCAACATTGATTGCCAATGAAGTGACCAAACTGGGTTACAGCAGCGAGACATCCGGATTTTTCGACACGTTAAAGATCACACTTCCACGTCATGTAAAAAGAGAAGATATAGAGTGGTTATCTGTGGCACTGGAGATGAATTTCAGGTACTTTGAGCAGGGCGAAGTTGGAATCAGTATTGATGAAACAACCAACCTCGAAGACATCAACTGGATTTTGGAGGTTTTTGCCAAAGCTGCCAATAAGCAGGTGCCAATTATTGCAAATATATCGGATGCCAGCAGTATTAACTCTGAATTTCAAAGAAAATCTGGTTTCCTCAAACAGGAAGTCTTTAGCAAATATCGCTCTGAAACGGAGATGGCCCGTTACATCAAAAGACTCGAGAAGAAGGATATTTCTTTGGTGCACTCTATGATTTCACTTGGTTCTTGTACCATGAAACTCAATGCTGCAACTGAGATGTTGCCCCTTAGCTGGATCGAATTTAATGGCATCCATCCTTACGTTCCCAAAAACCAGGCAATGGGTTACCATGAGATGATGGAGGAGATGCGGAGGGATCTTTCAGAGATAACAGGTTTTGCTGACATATCCTTCCAGCCAAATTCGGGTGCCGCCGGCGAATATGCAGGCCTTCTGGTGATCCGCGATTACCACAAAAGTAAGGGAGAGGGGCACCGCAATGTTGTGCTTATACCTTCTTCAGCTCACGGGACAAATCCCGCCAGTGCTGTTATGGCCGGGAATAAGGTGGTTGTGGTTGGTTGTGACGAAAGGGGAAACATCAATGTGGATGAATTGAAAGCCAGGGCAGAAGAACACAAAGAGAACCTTGCAGGTTTTATGGTCACCTATCCTTCGACCCATGGCGTTTTCGAGGCATCTATTGTTGAAATGTGTGAGATCATCCATCAGAACGGCGGACAAGTATACATGGATGGAGCCAACATGAATGCGCAGGTTGGATTGACCAACCCATTCAGAATCGGTGCAGATGTGTGCCATCTCAACCTGCACAAGACATTTGCGATCCCTCATGGAGGCGGAGGACCAGGAGTCGGTCCGATTGGTGTGGCCAAACACCTGGTCGAGTTCCTTCCCTCCCATCCTGTTATGAACAATGGTCACATCGGAATGCATGCCGTTTCAGCGGCTCCATGGGGTAGTGCTTCGGTGCTTCCGATTACTTATGGCTATATCAAAATGCTTGGTGCTGACGGTTTAACGGAGGCAACCAAAATCGCTATCCTGAATGCCAACTATATCGCTGCCAGATTGAAAGACAATTATGGAATCCTTTACACAGGAGCCAATGGCCGTGTAGCGCACGAAATGATCCTGGAGTGCAGACATCTTAAAACTGCCGCAGATATTTCAGAATCGGATATTGCAAAACGACTGATGGATTATGGATTTCATGCACCAACACTTTCTTTCCCGGTTCATGGAACACTCATGGTAGAGCCAACAGAGAGTGAATCAAAAGAAGAGCTGGATCGATTTGTAGACGCTTTGAATGCAATCTTTGATGAAATAAAAGAGATTGAAACTGGAAAAGCGGATCCAGAGGACAATGTGCTTAAAAATGCACCCCATACACCCGATGTGTTGACAGCAAACGAATGGAACCATGCCTATTCGCGTGAAAAAGCCTGCTATCCTTTGTCCTGGCTACGCGACAATAAGTTTTGGGTTCCTGTCGGACGTGTCGACAATGCTTATGGCGACAGAAACCTTTTCTGTACATGTGAGCCTTTGGAGAGTTATGCCAATTGAGGATGGGGAGATTTGAAAATTTGAAAATTTGAAGATGAGAAGATGAGAAGATGAGAAGATGAGAAGATGGGAAGATGGGGAGATTTGAAGATTTGAAGATTTGAAGATTTGAAAATTGGAAGATGAGAAGATGGGAAGATTTGAAAATTTGAAAATTGGAAGATGAGAAGATGGGAAAATGTGAAAATGGGACAAGCTGTAGAGACAAGGCATGCCT
>CAIRSO010000398.1 GCA_903881215.1 uncultured Bacteroidia bacterium | reverse complement strand
CGAACTGCTGATACAAATTTGTAAACGAACTGCTGATATATATCAATTAGACGTTAACAGTATTTTAAATTTATTATGAGTTAGACTAATTTCTTATGTTTGTGAATACTTACTCACAAAGTAATATATAATTTTAATCATCTCCAAGAAAAAGTTAATAAAATTTACTTCTTACCTGCCGAATTCTGAAAACAAGCAAGGTCTTTACTTTTAAAAGCGTTAATCCCAAAGTTGCAAGAAAAATGGGGATAACCCATAAGGCAAACTTTGAAAGCTCTTGCGTCTGATAAATTGCAGTCGCAATATTTCCGATAATTAACCACTGAATAATATAGAAAACAGTAATATTTTGCCCAAGCCATTTTAAAAAAACGATGGGTGGTGCGTCCCCAAAATGTAAGTCTACAAACCTAATCAATGTGACCCAAAGGATGACCACACCCAATGTCCAAAGGATAAAAAATAAACCATGGTGGTAATAATCTGAGAGATTGATGGTCGTTTGAATACCAAATTCCGAAAACAGGACAACCAGAACAAAGACCGAGAAAAGTATCGCAAAAGAGAGGGTTAAATGTCGCTGAATAAATTCCTTCAAAACCGTCTCTTTCTTTTGGAACAAAAAACCAATCAAAGGGTAGGTTAGCCATGGGAAAACAGGAAAATAGGACCACGAATAATCGCCACCGATAAATGGAAGAATGTAATTTCGATCTGTAACAAGCAAAATCTCATTAAAATAGGAAGTTGCACCACTTATAAATAGAATGAAAATCAGAGTTATCCATTGCTGCCCTTTTTTAACTGTTTTTAAAACTGAGAGTAGAATGATGCTTATACCAGCCAGAAAGAATATGTCCACACCAAAAATTGCCTGAAATGGATCCAACTTCCAGCCATCATGCCATATGTTGTGTAGCAAATGAAAATTCAATCCAAGATTCAATAGGATACCGAGACCAAAGATGAGTACTCCTCTTAAAATATTCTGAAGTAAACTTTTCTTGCTTGAAGCAATAAAGTAGCCCATTACCATCATGAATACCGGAACTGCAACAGGTCCGCCAAGAATCAAAAGCACTTTGCCGAACGCACTTTCCCTTCCGGCATAATCAATGAATTTCTCCAGAATATGAACCGGAATAATAAGGAAAACTGCAAATCCTTTCAGAAGGTCGGGCAATGGGTAACGTTTCATCATTTAATTAGGGATAGTCCTTCGTTGGCAGACTTGTCGCCAGGATTGTATAGATTGACCTTGTTAAATAACACTTTTGCCTGATTGAAGTTCCCCTGGAAAAAGGATGTCCATCCCAACAGCAGCAATCCATCGTAGCCAAACGGGTATAAATCGACTACTTTTTTCAACAGGATATTTGCCCTTATATAGTCTTTTCTACCATAATAAACCAAGCCCAATCGGTAAAGTGCCACCGAATTATTGGGATTGACTTCGAGGATTTCGTCGTACAGCTTTATTACCTCATTCCATTTTCCAAGTGCGGCCAATGGCAGGATATAACCAAATCTTGCCTCCTCCGAATAGGGCTTCAATTTTTGTGCCCTGCTGTAAAAAATGACTGATTGATCAAATAATCCGGCATTGTAGTTTAGCCAGCCTAATCTGAGATTTAACTCATAAGAGGTTTCATCGTAAACTTTTTTGAGTGGATCGAGCGAAGCGGTAAAATCGCCATTCTTTTCCAGACCATAACTTTTTACAAAGGCTGCTTGTAACACGGCTTGATTGATTTGAGAAAATGCGCCGTTCGTTACCAAAAAAAATGCAATAATTCCGATACTTTTCTTTAAAAATTCCATGATATTCCTGTTGTTATAGTTTGTTTTAAATAATTATATTCCACCGAGTTAACTTTCACAAGATCCCTATAAACCTGGTATTGCTCAATCACATTCTGATTGATATACCTGAAAACAATTTTAGATCTCTTTCCCAATGGCACATAGAGGCTTCCTGTTATTTTGCGATCTGACTTACCCGGAAAATTGGAGATAACATACCCTGCCGATTCAATGAAATTCTCCATATCTCCCATAAGGTACTGACCGTTTAGGTGAACTTTCCAAAGCTGGACTCCACCTGAAAGACCCAAAGCATTGTATCCGGAACTGTTTGCTCCGGTTCCGGTTTTAAAATAGATGCGCGGTGTTAAGTAGAGTTTGGTATTCGATAGCGGATAATAGGTAATCCAGGCAGACATTTGCCCGAACTTGGAACCGTTTACATCACCGGCATTAATTTCTAAACCCGGAGAGAAATTTCCAAAATTTGACCAGACAGCAGTCGAGAAAACAACATCAGTGTATTTGGTACTTGACAGCATAAAATACTTGCTCGAATCTCTTTCTAACCATCCTGAATAAAGATCACCACTTCCAAAAATCAAGTTCAAAGAGGAAGAAATATTTAGTTTGTTTCCGATAACCCAAACCGGGTTGATTGAATACTGAAACTGATTGATCTTTACGGGGGAACTGCTATGACTTCCCCAATCCAGAACGGCTTCACGATTCGCACCTAAATAAGTCATGTTGTGGTTTAGCGCAAAGGCTGGTGTAATTTTGTGGCTCAGATCAAATGAATGAAAAATGTAATCTTTGAGAAAATAGCCAGAACCATAATCCTCCCCCAAATCAACCTCCTTACTAAAATCCCTGTTTTTTTGAACATCAAAATCAGGATTTGAGCTATAACCAGCCTCATACGCCAGGCGGGTAATGCCACTTTCTTTAAAGCGGATCTTCTCTTTTACTTCGCTTGAAAAAAGGGATGCATATTTTGTAGCTTCGGGATATCGGCCACTAAAAACCAGACTGTAGTAAACATATTCCTGGAGCCATTCGAACGACTGATCATTCGCATAGGCTCTTAAAAAATAATCGGTGGCATTTCTATACTTACCCTGATTGTACAAGGCGATCCCAGTTCGAACCTGCAGATAAAAAAAATCGACACCCGATTTCCTGACTTTCGCAGAGAATTGGATCAATTCAGTCCACTTTTTATCCTGAAAAAGCTCATAGGATTGTCTGTCGACATTCACATAATTATATTTTTCCTGCGCCTTTAAAGTCATGAT
>CAIRSO010000397.1 GCA_903881215.1 uncultured Bacteroidia bacterium | reverse complement strand
GTATCTCGTTCTTACTGCATTGCTCGCACTGAACGTCTCGAAAGAGATCATGGACGCTTTTTTGGTGGTTAATGAAAGTATGGAAAACACAACGGCGAACTTCTCAAAAAAACTCGATAATACGTACACGAAATTTAAAATCCAGTACCAGTTAAATCCAAATAAAGTTGGGATATATTGGGACAAGGCCCAAAAAGTTCAGGAATTGTCCGATAAACTCACCCGGTATATTGACAGTATTAAATATGTAGTGATCATGCGCGCTGAAGGAATAAAATCTTTTGATAGCGCCAAAACGTTTAATATTCGAAATGTTAAACGAAAGGATGATTACAACACGCCTACAAGGTTCTTTATAGGCAGTTCAGAGGATGGCTCTGCCGGGGAGGCGAAAATATTACGTCAGAAGATCGAATTATATAAGAAACAAATAGTTGAACTGGTTGATCCCAAATACAGAAACACCATAAAAATCGGACTTGACACCAAAGCGATATACTATACCGCCGATGACAGGAAACAAAACTGGGAAATGCACAATTTTTACCGCACCATTATTGCGGCAACCGTTACCATTCTTAACGAAATTAAAGCAGAAGTAAAGAATATTGAATTTGATGTAGTGAATAGCGTCTACTCTGAAGTGAGTGCGGAAGATTATAAGTTTGATGTTATTAAAGCCAAAGTAATTCCGAAGACCAGATTCGTATTTTCAGGTGAAACTTATAATGCCGAGATCATTGTTGCGGCCTATGAAACAAAAGGGAAACCAATTGTAAAATGGATTCCGGGAGCTGATACAATTACCGCAGCCAATGAAGGAAACACAACATTAATAGAAGGAACCAATGGTGTTGTCAACCTGAGCATTGGCGCCGGGCGTGAAGGTTTACAGCGTTTCGCAGGGTTTATGCAGGTCCTTGACCCCAATGGTCAGCCTAAAAAATATTATTTTTCCGAAGAATATATTGTAGCCAGACGATCAGTCTCTATTTCTCCGACCCAAATGCTGGTATTCTATAAAGGGGTTCCAAATCCATTAAAGGTGGTTGTGCCCGGCGGCGGTTCCGATCCCAGGGTGGAAATATCCTACGGAACGGTGATAAAAACCGACACAAATTACGTTGTGAATATTCCCGCATCTTTAACAGGAGGCCCAACAAGGACAATAGTTACCGTAAGTGCAGTTTATGAGGGTAAAAATGTAGTTTTGGGGTCAGAATCATTCAGGCTAAAATCAATCCCGGAGCCTGCATTAAGCATAGGAAGTGTGCCTCAGGGGTTTGTAAATAAAAATATACTTAGCAGTAGCCCAACCATCAATGCTTATCGGCCTGACGGTTTTGACCTTGCTGCTACCTACTCGGTATTGTCTTACACCTTTAATACCACAGGTTCAGAAGGTCAATCCATTGAAATGAAAGGCCAGGGGAAAATTTTAACACAGGAAATGGTTAACCAGATAAAAAGAGCAAGGAAGGGTCAGGTAATACTTATCACAGATATTAAAGTTCAGGCGCCTGACGGCGTGCGTAAACTTCAGAAATGGATTACCTATCAAATAAACTAGATGTTGTCATTTATCATAAATTAAATACCTTAATTATGAAAAAGGTTCTGTTTTTTCTAATTGCATTGCTGTCAGGTGCGCTTTTCCCATTGAATAATTTGGCACAGGTACTTGACGCATCCCCACGCGATGGTGTTTATGATAAAACCACGGTTTCTCAGGTTCAACCAATACCTTATCCGTATCTAAGGGAAGCGGATATTGTTTGGACAAAACGTATCTGGCGGATTGTTGACCTTAATGAAAAAATGAATCAACCATTCTACTTTCCTGAGATTCCTCAGAATGGATGGCATTCGTTTGCTCAAATTGTGTGGGATGGGTTAAAGGAAGGAACGATTACTGCTTATAACCCTGATGTTGATGACCAATTTACTACACCAATGACCTTTAAAG
>CAIRSO010000396.1 GCA_903881215.1 uncultured Bacteroidia bacterium | reverse complement strand
TTCTGGAAATTCCCAGTAAAGATAATCGTGTTCTATCTGTTTTTGCCCCAATAATTCAGGAAGAAAGCTTATCCCATCTGTTCCTTCCGGAATCTTAATACCTGCAATATCGCATACAGTTGGAAGGACATCCCAAAACGCCGAAATATGTTTGCTGACCGTCCCTTTTTTGATCTTACCGGGCAAGCTGACGATCATTGGTACTCTGAAGCCGCCTTCATGAGTAAAACCTTTTCCCCATCCGAATTCAGATTTGAATGGACCTGCACTGTTGAACCATGGCGAATCTGTGCCACCATTATATGTTGGACCATTATCAGAGGAAAATATAATGAGGGTATTTTCATACAATCCCAGCTCTTTAAGTTGTATGACAAGTTTTCCAACCTGTTCATCCAGGTAGGAGATCATGGCTGCATACCCGGCATGCGGATACCTGTGCGGAAAATAACCCTTGTCGCCAAGATAAGGTTTCTCATCTCCGAATTTCTTCCTGTAATAGTCGACCCATCGTTGAGGGGCCTGAATTGGGGCATGCGGAATGGTTGTGGCCCAATACATGAAAAATGGATGGTTTCGATTCTGATCGACAAAACCCGTTATCTCCTTAAACATTAGATCACAGGAATACTCTTTCAAAGTATATTTTGCATAGCTTTTAAGATCGTAAGGATCAGCCCCGGGATCTAATTTTGTGCCGGGAGCCACGGTATCATTGGCCAGGTAAACCCTTCTGCTATTTTTATAGAGGTGAAGCGGATAATAGGTATGAGCCTGGCGCTGACAGTTGTATCCATAAAAGAAATCAAATCCCTTATTCAGGGGAGTACTGTTGGTATTGGGAGCACCAAGACCCCACTTTCCAACAATGCCGGTCGTATAACCGGCCTTTTGAAGCAGCTGAGGAAAAGTGACCAGGTTTTCAGGCAACGGTCTTTGGCCTTCCAGAGTTGAGTCTGCGAACATGGCCTTGTAGTCCCACACTTTACCGCGCTCAGCCCACTCATCGTTACCACGGATAAAGGCATGCCCCATGTGCATTCCGGTAAGCAATACACACCTTGACGGTGCACAGACCGGGGCACCGGAATAGTGCTGGGTAAAGCGCATTCCATTGGCTGCTAGCTGGTCGATATTGGGCGTCTCAATCTTTTTTTGACCATAGCATCCCAAATCACCATAGCCCAAGTCGTCTGCCAGGATGAAGATGATGTTGGGTCTTTGGGCTTCAACTTGCTGAGAGATAGTTAAGGCAAGGCAGACAGCGGGCATCAGGTATGTTTTTTTCATTTCGTAGATACATTCGTTATGTTATTGAATATCTGTAAGTACTCATGGAATTCGCAGGTGAATTTACATTCCTTTCTGTGGATTTTGTGCGTGCTCGTTTCAAAAAATAAGCGTTTTGCAGACACTTAGAACTGCAAAACGCTTATGTTATATCAAATTATTCCATGCTGGAAATTTTCAGGGTTACCAACCCGGATTTTGGGCCAGCTTCGGATTAAGCTGTATGGCATTGGTTGGAATCTGATAGAGATAGTATTTGTCCAGCCAGCCTTTACCGTCTTTTATCGGATCGTTGAAGAGATAAATATAACTCTCGGTGAGCGAAGGATCTGATAATTTGGTCGTCATGTTAAGTAAGGTTCCTGTTCCGACCTGGGTCTTGGTTGCCCACATGCCGTGCTGTTGCTTGTTGACGAACCATGGAGCCACTTTCCAGCGACGGACATCGTAGAATCCAAAACCTTCTCCCAACAATTCGACGATGCGCTCCCGACGTATTTCCCAAAGTACCGGGCTGACAGAAGGATCGCGGTTTGGATCAAAATTAGCATCAATGTTGGCGACAACCATGTTGGCCACTTTTGCCCGCGGACGAAGCTTGTTGATGGTTCTGTCGGCAATGCCCTGACTAAACTGACCCAACTCAAATTGAGCTTCTGCCTCGTTGAGCAATATTTCCTCGATCTTGAAAATTGGTTTGTCAGCGGTATTGGTAGATCCGAGGTTGGAGCAAAGATCCCAGGCATTGTAGTTCTTATATAAATAGTAACCACCGCGGCAAGATAAGAACTGCTGGCTCGATTTAGTCGAAAGATTCGGGAAGGACAATACGATACTGGCCGACCAGTTCATGAGCGGGAAGACTTTGTTTTTCCCTGCCTCACCCGGATTGGCGATGACTTTCGTAGTTCCCATCAGATCGAGGTATTCCCTGTAAGTGGGATCCGCCGGGAAATCCCAGGTACTGGAGGAACTGTTGGCAGACAACTGATACGGAGGAACGATGGTCTGAAGCATGCGCATATCCCGGTTACGGAAGGTAGCATAAGGAGTCTTGTAGCCTGCGAACTGAGAACTTCCGGTGATAGGTTTGCCATCCTGACAAAGGTACATATCAACCGTACTTTGAGGTAATTCAGAGATGCCGGAAGAGGTTCTTTCGTAATGTGAATACATGTTCATGATGACGTTTGCCACGTATTCCTTGTACAATATCACACCCGGAATGACACCCAGATCCGGACTGGTAAACATGGCTCCGAAATCATTGTTAACGGTCGGATAGGCAGTCATCAATAATTCGGAAGCCCTCACACATTCGGTAAGATATTTTGCATGATCGCCCAGGGCAAAATATTTGCGCCAGGTGCCTTCAAATAAGCTGAAGCGTGAAATCAAAGCCCTGACGGTATTTTGGTTGATGGTATTCTTTCCATCACCTGCCGCCTTGATGTTTTGTTCGGCATATTGCAGATTCGCGAGGACGCTGTCGGCCACCGCTTTTCTGGGGGTACGTTCACCGTAAACTTCAGGATCGGTATCCGACAATACTTTGTTTATCCAGGGTACGTCACCGAAACGGGCGATTAATTCCGAATAATAATAGGCACGGAAGAAATAGCCAACGGAACGCCAGTGTGCTTTTTCGGCATTGGTCATATTGGCTTTATCAATATTTGCCAGCATGATGTTGACGGAACGGACATAAGTGAAGTCCCATCCATTTCCGGAAGCAACGTTTGCAATGGTTTGGAATGCATATGGATTGTACTGGCTGGTACCTTTCCAGGCCAGATATCCTGCATAATAATCACTAACGTTCAGACCGCCGTCTCCGATGACGCCAATCTTTCTCAGAATATTACCGTTGTCAAATACTCCGTACAATGACCATGCAAAAGTCTGGAAGTTGTTGTAAGAGCTGAATGCAGTGCCTTCCGTTAATGTTTCAACCGGTAACTTCTCCAGGAAGCTATCATTACAGGAAACAAGTGTCGCAACTGCAAATATCAGGATTAGAATATATTTTTTCATTGTGCTGATTTTTATCGTTAAAGGGTAATGTTAATACCGAATGAAGTAGTGCGGTAGAACGGGTATCCCCAGGATAAACGTTCGGGGTCATAGCCGTCGGGCAATTTCGTCCAGGTAATGGGATTTTCAATGCTGGAGAAAAGTTTTACACTGGTGAATCCGATTTTCTGAACCAATTTTGCAGGGACATTGTAGCTCAGACTGATATTTTTCAGGCGGATATAAGATGCATCCAGAAGATATTTGGACTGAACTCTTCTATTTGAACCTCCATTTTCCATCTGATTGTAGATACGGAAATATTCAGGATTCGGGTTGACAGGCGCATAGTTTCCGCTGGCAGCATCTGTTGGTTTCCAATAATCCAGCTGATCAGCAAAGATAGTTCCGAATTCGTTGGAATTAAATGGCCATCTCCGGTCATCGCTGGTCCAGTAATCGCGTTTGCCAACGCCCTGCAAGAAGATGTTCACGCTCAGGCCTTTCCATGTTAAGCCACCATTGATACCAAACTGGTAACGCGCCGCTGAATTGCCAATAATGGTACGGTCGCCCGGATCGGTCAAAGTGCTGCTTCCAGCATCAATCTGGTTGGTAGTGTTGGTACCGTCATTAAGGTTCCTGAATTTTACATCACCAGGTTTTACATTGTAACCCTGAATAGTTGTTACTCCGGTATTTAATTTCCAGGTAGTTGTGCTGGAAAAATCTGCCGCGGTGTAATAGCCGTCTGACACATAACCCCAGATCTCACCAATTTCCTGACCTTCATAATAACTACTCAGCAAGCCTGATACATTGTTGTATTTTGTAACGTGCGAACGTGAGTCATATAAGTTTAAGCCAACATTGTAGCCGACAGCTCCGATTTTATCATGCCATGATAAATTGAGTTCCCACCCTTTTGTACCCAGGTTGGCAACATTTTGAAGTGGTGCAGCGGCTCCTACAACGGAAGGCAATTCCATACCCGGAGCAAGCATGTTTTTTGTATCTCTCTGGTACCAGTCGAAGGTGGTCTGCAAACGGGAGTTGAACATGTTCAAATCCAGACCGAAATCGAGTGTCTGAACAGCCTCCCAGGTAAAATTACTGCTGACCAATCCGGGGGCGTATAGGGTAGTTGGCTGAACACTGCTTTGAATCCAGTTGGCAAGATAGGATGCCATCGAAGGCATATAGGCATAAGGGCTGATGGCCTGATTACCAATTTGTCCCCATGATCCTCTAACCTTCAGCATGTTAACGTATTTGTTCGAAAATTTCATGAAGTTTTCATTGGCCACATTCCAACCAAGGGAGAAGGAGGGGAAGAATCCAAAACGTCCGGTTGTCGGGAACTTGGAAGAACCATCATATCGTCCGTTTGCCTCGAAAAGATATTTACCCTTGTAGTCATAATTGAGACGATAGAATCCGCCTCTGACAGAATATTCGGAATAGTCGTCGGTTACTTTAGTCTCACCGGTGGCACTGCTAAAGGATGGAAGATCGTTGTTAATCATATTCTTGCGGTTGGCAGCAAGACTTTCATAGCGACTCTTTTCCTGGTTGTAACCGGCCATGGCCTTCAGGTGATGAATCTTGTTCAGATCAAGGGTGTAGGTCGCGTAAGCATTGATGGCGTTGTAATCGGTTGAAGATTTAGTATCCCAGTACTGAGAAACATTGTTGGCCGTAAAGGAATCGTCCAGCTGAATGGAAGTGTACTCATAAGGAGCATTATATTGCTTGTAATCAGAAGACTGATTGTTATAGGTGTATTCAAGCACAGCCTCTAAACCCTTGAATGGTTTGATAATTGTCTTGGATAAAATTCTAGGGTTTTTATTGAGTGTAAGAGCAGCAGCCGATTTTTGCAACATATTTCTGGGTGTATTCACCGACAGAATCTTTCCGTTGTTGGCCGCCATTTCTCCTTCAGGGGTCAGCATACAGAGCCTCATTCCGTATAGTCCTCCGGAAACATCGTAGGGGATTGCCTTGTTGCTACTGGCAAAGCGAACGTCGACAGACTGGGTCAGCCATTTTGTTACATCCGCAGAAATATAGGCAGCGGTGGTGATACGGGAGTAATTGTCTTTGTTAGTCAAAAGTGGGCCTTCCTCATCATTGTATCCTAGAGACAGGCGATAAGAAAGATTATTTGTGCCACCAGTGATAGATACATTGTGTGATTGCAGGAATCCATATTTGTCCAGCATATTGGCATAAAGATCTTTCTCATTTAAATAGTATCTGGTGTTGGTTGCATTTCCTACGGTAGGAATATAGATACCATCGCCTGTTGTTACAAACTGACTCGGATCTTTCTGATAATCGGTCAAATATGTTATCCACTTATCGATATTTTGTCCTGCGAAATAGTTGCCGGATAAGAATCCAGCATCTTTGTAGCTTCTTAAGAAGTCCAATGCTGAAGCTTGTTGCGGGCGATTGATAGAGTTCTCAAAACCGAAATTATTGTTGTAGTTCAGTTGGAATTTTTCATTTTTTGTACCCTTCTTGGTCGTAACGAGAATTACACCGTAGGCCGCGCGAGCACCGTAAATTGCAGAAGAGGCGGCATCTTTCAGTACAGAAACTGACTCAATATCCATAGGATTTATCATTTCGAGGTCTCCGGGTACGTTATCTATCAAAACCAACGGACTCCCGCCATTCAACGAAGTGGTTCCACGAATATTAAAGGACTTGCTTGTTCCAGGTGAGGCGCCTCCCGAAACAACTAGGCCGGGAATTGTTCCCTGCAGTGCATTGGCCGTGCTGATGATGGGTCTGTCGCCCAGCACTTCATTCATTTTTACCTGAGAGACGGCCCCTGTCATGTTGATTTTCTTCTGCTGACCGTAGCCTACCACGACCACTTCATCAACACCGAAGTTTTCCTCCTCCATAACGACATTAATGGTGGACTTGCCCGTAAGCTGAATCTCCTGAGCCTTCATCCCGACAAACATGAATACCAGAGATTTGGCATCGCCAGGAATCTGGAGGGAGAAAGTTCCGTTGCTATCCGAGATGGTTCCTACTGTAGTCCCCTTCACTACAACTGACACTCCCGGAAGTGAATTGCTGGTCTGATCGGTAACTTTCCCGGTTATTTTACGGGATAGTTGCTGGGCGGCAATCTGCATCACCAAACTGGTCTGATCGGTGCTATTGGTCAGCACGATCTGTTTGTCGATGATTGTGTAATGGATGTCGGTGCCGTTGAAAAGATCGGTGAGTACTTCATCTATTTTGCTGCCTTTTGCCTGAATATCAACTTTTCTTTCTGTGTTGATAAGGTCTTGATTGTAAAGAAAATAGAACTCACTCTGGTGCTCAATTTCGTTTAGCACCTGCTCGAGTTTTGCCTGGCTGAAGTTCAGTTCAAGCCTGGTCTTTTGGGCATAGGATTCTTCCGCCGCAAAAGTCTGGATGATTCCCAGAAATAAGAAGAGCAATG
>CAIRSO010000395.1 GCA_903881215.1 uncultured Bacteroidia bacterium | reverse complement strand
GATCAATTCCCTGATCCGCTTTTGAACCTCACTTTCGGCGCCAGTATGAGCGGAAAAGGTTTTGCTAAAGACGGCAATAAGGTGCTTAAATCAGTAATTCCCGCCAAGCAACATATCTTATCTATTACCGTACTTGCCGCCAAGTCAGAAACACCTCAGGAATGGATAAATCTGCTGGAAAAGGTGGAAAAAAAAGTAAAAAAGATTAACCCTTCAAAAGCCCTTATGGCGCACAAATCATGGTGGAAATCATACTGGGAGCGCAGTTGGGTCTTTATTGATGGACTCCCCGAAACCGAAATCATAACCCGAGGCTATGTACTGCAACGTTTCATGAATGCATGCGCAGGACGGGGTGGCTCGCCAATCAAATTCAATGGCTCGATCTTTACCAATGAACCCAAACCGGGCGCTACACCCGGATTGACTGTGATTGATCCTGATTGGCGAAAATGGGGTGGCAATTACTGGTTTCAAAATACCAGGCTTGTCTACTGGCCAATGCTGGCGACGGGTGACTTTGAGATGATGGAACCCTGGTTCCGCATGTATCTGGATGGTTTAAAGTTGAGCAAGGCACGCATCAAAACCTATTATGGCTTCGAAAATGCTGCCCAGTTCCCCGAAACCATGTATTGGTGGGGATTACCCAATAATGCCGACTATGGTTGGAACAATACCAAACCGGAACCTGCCAGCAGCTACCTCTCACATTACTGGAACGGTAGTCTTGAACTGATTGCCGTAATGCTTGACCGGTACGATTTTACACAAGATCTTAATTTTGCTAAAAATACATTAGTCCCATTGGCTGATCCGCTGATCTCCTTTCTCGACCAATTCTGGCAGAAACGTGATGCGAACGGAAAAATCATCTTCGATCCGGCTCAATCACTCGAAACATGGCACATTGCCGTCAATCCGTTGCCTGAGATTGCAGGATTAGGCAGCCTGTTGCCACGCCTGCTTGACCTTCCAAAGAATATTACAAATGAATCCCAGCGTTCCCGCTGGTCTCGGATTCTTCAGCAATTACCCCCTCTCCCGATCGCCGAGGTTGAAGGTGTGAAACTTCTACGTCCAGCCGAATCGTTCTCAATAAAAAAGAATTCAGAGAATACCGAATTGTATGCTATATTCCCTTACCGCCTTTTTGGGGTTGGACACCCAGAACTTGAAATGGCCAGAAAATCCTTTGACCTGCGTAAAACCCGCCATAACAAGGGGTGGTGTCAGGATGGAATTCAGGCTGCCTGTCTCGGACTCAGAGACGAAGCCGCA
Source organism: uncultured Bacteroidia bacterium (assembly GCA_903881215.1). Classification (GTDB taxonomy): domain Bacteria; phylum Bacteroidota; class Bacteroidia; order Bacteroidales; family Prolixibacteraceae; genus CAINVV01. Next base: position 309 of record CAIRSO010000395.1, on the reverse strand, counting down.
GAACTGCTTGCCGCACGTGCGGCACGTATCAATCTCGACGCACGTTTCCCTGCCATGTGGGGGCCTAATTTCGACTGGGTACCCGATCAGGATCATGGAAATAATATCCTGACCTCATTACAATTCATGCTCATACAATCCGTTGGCGACAAAATTTACCTGTTGCCGGCATGGCCTAAAAAATGGAATGTATCATTTAAACTCCATGCCCCTAAACAAACAATCATCGAAGGGGAATACCGCGATGGAAAGCTCATCAGGCTGATTGTTATCCCAAAATCACGTATGAAAGATGTGGTCAATATGGTG
>CAIRSO010000394.1 GCA_903881215.1 uncultured Bacteroidia bacterium | reverse complement strand
TGTTTTTTTTCCTGCTCCCGGAATCGGTTTCAGAATGTAGGTTCCTCTTTCCCCTTCCTTAATTAATCTGAGTTTATTTTTTTCAAGTAAAACAGAGAATTTTTCCTGCACACCTGAAATAGACATATGTCTTCTGTTCTCTTCAAATAATTCATCCGTTTCTTGATTGGTTGCGGGTGAGTCATAGGGCAACACATGAAAAACTTGTTTCCCATTGAATACTCTGTTCAAACAAGCTCTGCTGTAGGTATCAAAACCTTTAGATAATGTCCCGGGACAATATTCTATTTCTGGCATACTCATGACTCTTGTTCCATCTTAATTACCCTAATCGCTCCAATTATATCAGTTTTTGCCGTGGTCATTAGTAATCCGAAATAATCATTCGAATCAATCCTCATATGCTTACAAACTACTTGCTTATTAGACCCCTCTGGCAGCATGTTGTAAAAAAAAGGGAAAAGGTATTTGGAATGATATTCTTTTTGTGTTTTGGGCAAGGTAAGGCTTATGCCCATTTTATTATTATCAGCCATCCAGCTATCATGGTACCGGAAAATGAACGTTCCATCGTCAAGTTGTGCCAATACTCCAGCTTCTTCCTCTTTGTAAAATATTTTTGCTTTTCTCATTTAATGAATTGAGTTTTCTTCACTTGCAAACAGACCTCCATCCCCAATACATCTAACAATTTCTGCAAGGTCTGAAGGGTGGGGTTTCCTTTTCCGCTTTCAAACTGTTTTAAGGTTCGCAATCCCACACCTGAAAGTTCTGCCAGTGTCTCTTGCGTTACCTGCATCATTTCCCTGCGTTTTTTAATTGCTTGAATAATTTCTATTGAGTGCATTATATGGCTCTTTTTGATGCAAATATAAGCAAATTATTTATACTTCTATCAATTAGTGCGGTTTAATGCACTATTTTGTGTACTCACTTGTTGCAGGGTATTAAATTCATTAAATAGTGCAATATGCTGCTCTATTTAATGAATTTTAATCAACTTGGGAGTAATTCAGTAATTGTTGTATTGGAATGAAATATCTCCATTGAATTTCAATGAGATTACTAACCAATCTCAGAAAATGATAGAGAAGCTGGGGCTTTCATACAATTAATATAATACGTACAACCATTCCGGGTTAGAGGTTAAAATATACATGAGGGACTGGCTGCTTTTTAGGATATCCTGTTTCCAAGTGATGGAGTTTATTTTAAAGGATCACAAGAGGGTTTCCAGGAAGCGGGTGAAATGATCACTCAGTTCTATTTCGCCAGCTCTTTGAATTCATTTGCATGCTTGATCCATTCCGTTTCCAGTGCCTTTACCTTTTCAGGATACTTTTCGGCCAGATTCTTTGTCTCCGACCGGTCTGTACTCAGATCGTATAGTTCCCAGGGTGACTGGTGATCTGCAGTAATTTTCCAGTTTCCTACCCGGAAAGCCCGGTTGCCTTCATGATTCCACCAAAGGAAGTCATGTTTTAACTTTCCATTTTTACGGAATGCGGAAACCATACTTTTTCCCGGCAGAGCAGGGACTAAAAGCCCGTCGACAGTCTCCGGCATTTTTGTGCCGGCAATCTCAAGAATTGTTGGAACAATATCGATCAGATGGCCCGGATCAGTCCGTAGTTCATTCTTGCCTTTTATCCCATCCGGCCAGGAGACAATCAGCGGGGTGGAAATGCCACCTTCATGATTCCATGACTTGTGCAACCGGAAAGGCGTATTGGCGGCGCTCGACCAGCCCGGTCCAATTCCCAGGTAGGATTGAGGCGATCCAACCACCGACTTCGGATCGTGCCCGCCTTCCCTGATAATCTGTTCGGCAGAAGCCCCATTGTCCGAAACGAATAGGATCAAAGTGTTTTCCAGAACCCCCATTGCCCTTATTTGATCTATCACCCTGCCAATTTCAAGATCCATGCGGTATACCATTGCAGCATGAACAGACATCTTGGCTGACTGAAACTGCTTTTGCTCGTTGGTGAGACTGTTCCATGCTACTGCGTGGCCCACTTCGCCAGGGCCAATCCTTTTCTGCAATTCCTCTTCGGGAAGATTCCAGTTGGGTATAATATCCGGCTCAAGCGATGAAAGGTCACAATTGATGAGGCCCATCTTCGTCATTCGTTCAAAGCGTTCCTTCCGGATTTCATCCCAGCCCGAATTGTACCGGTCTTTATATATTGCAATGTCTTCAGGTATTGCCTGAATCGGAAAGTGAGGACTGTGGAAGGCCAGGTATTCAAAGAATGGCTGATCCTTGTATTTTTCGGCATGCTCCTTTAGAAATTTGATGGCGTAATCTGCGATACGGACTGTCGAATAGGAGCTGCCATCCGGTAAAATTGGTGGTAGTTTAACATCATCCTCCGTATGGTTGACAGCCCCAAAATATCCTTCGGTATTCAGATACAAATAGGAATGATCAAACCCATTTTTCTCCGGTTTTCCATCCACATGCCATTTGCCTGAAACATAGGAACGATAACCATTTGGTTTCAGATACATAGGCAGCAATTGTGCCCACTTCGGACGAATGCCAAATACTCCGCCAACCGGAGGTTTTGGGTTTTCTCCATTAGGTCTGGTCAGATTGTCCTTCCGTATTGATTGCGGGTAATAACCGGTCAGAAGACTAGACCGGGATGGCCAGCACCGACCGGTATTGTAGAATTGGGTAAAACGCAGTCCATTGGAGGCCAGCTTATCCAGATTCGGAGTCTGAATCTCGCTGCCATAACATCCGGCATCGGAGTAACCCATGTCATCGGCGACAATAACCAGGATATTGGGCTTTTTTGCAACTGCATTGTAAGAAGTACTGTGCATATGCCGGGAGTCTTGAGGAGCCTGACTATGATGTTCATGTTGATGATCCTCGAGAGAGTAGGATCCGCCTTATGACCCGACAAGAATTTATTGACGAGATCCTGCGGAATGATTGGTTCTC
>CAIRSO010000393.1 GCA_903881215.1 uncultured Bacteroidia bacterium | reverse complement strand
GCAGATGGAGATATTGCATTAGATTTATTATTAAACAATATACATCGGCATTTAATACAAAAGGTTATTTATGGTGAAATTCGAAATCTATTTGATTACAGCAAATATGAACATTGCTTTTTAAAAAACAAATGGCAGTATGAGTCCCATTTAAATGTTCAAATACTCATTAGGAATAAATCTTCTGATGAAATTTTAAAAGGAATGAAATATCAACGCAGAAGGGAAATTGCTTTATCTATTAAGGCGGGAGCAACAATAAAACAAGCAAATACTATTAATGACATACGGCAATTATACACGATTCTCAGAAACTTATATAACAAACGGGTTAAATCACCATTACCAGAATTTGAGTTTTTTCATAGACTTTTTCTTTCTGAGGTCGGCAAGATTTTTTTAGTTGAACATGATAATCATATCATTGGTGGATCATTTTGCGTGCAATATACAGGCATGTCAGTGAATACTCTCTATTATTGCGGTTTGCGAAATTATCATAGACATGTTTTTCCTACAGCTCTGGCTGTAATGGCTGCTATTGATTTCGGTCTAAAAAACAACTTACAAACGGTTGATTTAATGGGGGCAGGGAAACCTGATAAAGAATATGGTGTTCGCACTTACAAGACAGAATTTGGCGGAGAATTGGTGGAACATGGGCGATATGTTAAAATGTGTAATCCCTTTTTATACCACCTTGGAGCCATGGGTTTGGAGGTCCTAAATAAAATAAAAAAGTGAGAATACTCATTGACATCGGCCATCCGGCTCACGTTCACCTTTTCAGAAATTTTTATTCAGAAATGGTTTGTAGAGGCCATTCTGTTTTCGTTACTGTAAAGAACATTGAATCTGCCAAATCCTTATTGGCGAAATATAAGATTCCATTCATCGAAATTGGTTCGAAAAGAGATGGTCTTGGCGGTAAATTCATCGGACAACTTTCATTCCTACGTCAATTACACTCCATTTGCAAACAATATAAAATTGAATTTGCAATCGGAAGTTCAATTACCATTGCCCATGTTTCCAGCATTAGTAGAATAAAGTCTTTCGTTTTTGACGATGACGACAGTGTAGTACAACCACTTATGGCAAGGTTTGGGCATCCTTTTGCCGATTACTTAGTTTCGCCTGATGTCTTGAATTATGAAAGAAAAAAGAAACAACATATAACTTATGCCGGTTATCATGAATTGGCTTATCTGCATCCGAATCGTTTTATCCCTGATCCTTCGGTGCTAAAAGATGCAGGGCTACAAACAGGTGAGCCCTTCTTCATTATGCGCTTCAATGCTTTTAAAGCCCACCATGATGTTGGAATCCATGGCATTTCCATCGAAAATAAAAAAAGGCTCATTGAAATCTTAAGTAAAAAGGGCAAAGTCTTCATTACCACCGAAAGGGATATAGAGCCTGAATTTAAGGGCTATCAGTTAAAAGTTTCTCCTGAAAAAGCCCACTCTTTGATTTATTATGCAACAATGCTGATTGGCGACAGCCAGACCATGACTTCGGAATCAGCCGTGCTGGGTACCCCTGCCATCCGTTCCAATTCATTTGTTGGTCGCATCTCTTATCTCGAAGAAGAGGAACATAAATATCAATTAACATTTGGTTTTCTCCCTGATCAATCGGAAGCCATGTTTGCTAAAATTGAAGAATTGCTCTCCCTGCCTGATTTAAAAGCTGATTGGCAAAAAAGACGATTGAGCCTCTTACAGGATAAAATCGATGTCACCGCATTTTTTGTCTGGCTGATTAGTAACTACCCGGAAAGCCTGGAAACAATTAAAAAAAATCCCGAATACCAATATAACTTTCGCTAAATGAAGATCATTTCCGTTGTGGGCGCCAGGCCAAATTTTATGAAGATTGCCCCATTTGCAAAAGCCGTAAAGGCCTATAACCGGCAACACCTTACCGAAAATATTGAGCATTTATTGGTTCATACCGGGCAACACTATGATGACCGGATGTCAAAGAAATTCTTCGAAGAGTTAGGCATTCCTGATGCTGACATAAATTTGGGAGTTGGTTCAGGAACTCATGCTGAACAAGTCGGCCAGACAATGATCCTTTTCGAAAAGGTACTGAAGGATGAAAAACCTGATTGGGTCGTAGTGGTGGGTGATGTGAATGCCACTTTGGCATGTTCAGTAACAGCCAAGAAGGAATGGATAAAATGCTGCCATATTGAAGCCGGTTTGCGGTCGGGTGATTTAAAGATGCCCGAAGAAATTAACCGGCTGGTCACTGATCGCCTGTCTGATCTGCTGCTCACCCCCGATCGATTATCCAATGAAAACCTATACCGGGAAGGCGTTCCGGATTCGAAAATAAAATTTGTGGGCAATATCATGATCGATACGCTGGAGTCCAATCGTGCAAAAGCAGCAGATCTCGACTTATGGAGTATCATCGAATGCAATTTGCATGAGGAAAAAAACATTTCGATCAAAGACCGGGATAGCGTTTCAGATAAACACATTGCAGTCATAACACTCCACAGGCCCTCTAACGTTGACACCGATGAAGTACTTGAGCCGCTTGTGAATTTTCTGGTTCAGGATGTGTGCAAAACCATGCCACTTCTATGGCCCATACATCCACGTGCCGAAAAGCGTTTGAAAGAGTTTGGGTTCTGGCAGAAAATACTTGATATCCCAAACCTGATCCTGTTAAAACCACTTGGCTACCATGCCATGTTGCGGCTCAACATGGCTGCCCGGATCATGCTCACCGATAGTGGTGGGTTACAGGAAGAATGCACCGTCCTTGGCACGCCTTGTCTTACCCTTCGCTGGAATACCGAACGCCCTGTAACCCTTCGCGAGCATGGTGGTGCCAGTGTATTGGTCGGAAATTCTGTCGAACGCATCCGCAAAGAGTATCTTAACCTGCTGACTGGTGTCTGCAAACCACTCAGGCCTGAATTATGGGATGGCCACACGGCTGAAAGATGCCTGGATGCTATTATCAATTTCAAAAATTAACTTCTTTCTTCCTGTTTTCATCAGTCCTATTGTGTGATAATTGATTTATCTGGTAAGCGATACAAAGATTGTTCTTCATACAAGAGCGGATGCTGGCTCCCAAGGCGGTTCGTCAGCCTATCTTTCTGGAATAATCAACCAACTCCTTGGGAACCAGATAGAATTTGGCCTTATTGGCAACTTCGAGATAAACGATAAGTTAAGAAGGAACGCCCATCTCTCCCACCCCTCAACCAACCTTTCATTTCTGAAGTATCTGATCAAACTTTTTCTTGTTAAAAAGTTTGATCAGGATGATATCTTTTACTTTCAGCGGCCCGACCATCTCGCCTGCTCGATCGGCTCAAAAAAGATCCGCATCCTTCACCTGCATGGCCAGCAGCGCACCAACATCATCCGCAGCAGGAACCTCCTTACAAAATTCAACTACCTCTTTCTCGAGCGCATCGCCATGCGCCATGCCGACCTGATCCTCGCAACAGATAAAAGAACCGCCTCGGTTTATGTAACCCAATATCCTTTCATTGCAAAAAAGATCAGGGTCGTTCCCACCGGAATTGACCTTTCCTTCTTTTCCAGCCCAACGGACCCTCCATCACCACCCGAACCAAAACCCATAAAAGAACTCATCTACATCGGCCGCCTCGCCCCACCCAAACTCCTCCATGAAATGCTCCGCGCATTCCAACTCGTCATAAAAAACCAACAACCATTCAACACCCATCCTCCCCCTCGCCTTCAGGAGAGGGGGTCGGGGGGTGAGGTGCTTTTCGGAACGGAGAGAGTGTCGGGGGGTGAGGTCAACTCCGGAACGGAGAGGGGGTCCCACTTCACCCTCGCCGGCGCCGGCCCTCTCCTCCCCGCCCTGCAGCGTTCGGTCATCGAAATGGGGCTGGAGCAAAACGTTACCTTCACAGGAATCCTTTCAAAAGACCAGATCCGCGATTTGATCTTCAACAGTGACGCTGCCATTTTACTCTCCGCCCACGAAGGCAGCCCCATCTCGGTCAAAGAGGTTCTGGCCTGCGGTAAACCCGTTATCGTCAATGATGTCGGCGATCTTTCCGATTACGTCATTCCCGGCAGGAACGGCTATATCGTGAACCCTGAAAACAGCCGTGAAGTGGCAGCAGCTATCATCAATGCATTTGAGAACTCAACAAACATGCGCAAAGCCTGTATCAATTCCATGTTGCCCTATGATGAATCCCTCATCAACCCCGAAATCGTAAAACTCATTCTTGATTGTAAACCGGTCTGATAAGGACCGTCCACTTTGACATCCATCCAATCGCGTAAAAGGAACGCAACAACCAATTACAAAAGTTTGTATATTTGTATATGGAAAGAATTTATCTTGACACATCTGTATTTGGTGGCTATTTTGAACCGGAATTTGAACTTTGGACAAAAATTCTGTTTGAACAAATTAAAAACGGTACTTTTATTGTAATTTCAAAATTCTTGAGATTCGAACACCAAGAGAAATTTTAGAATCATGAAAACAAAAACAAAAGATAAAACAACAGTCATGCAACAATTACGAGACATTCGCGAAAAAATCAGCGAAGAGATAAAGGACATGACGATTGAACAATTGAACGAATACTTTAAAAATCAAAAAACACTTCATCCTACAGCAAATTGGCGGTAAAACACCCTGAGAACGCTACATCCTTCACCCCCTTCTCCGATATTTACAGTGCTTGATTTTGAAAACTAACTTTCTCTATTCCACTCCATTCCTCCCCTACTCCTTCAGAAGAGGGGCCCGGGGGGTGAGGTAAAAAAAAACATGCCCGACTTCACCCTTACATCCTACCACTCCCTCCTCCAAGCCTTCCTGAAAAAGGCTTTTTCTTTTACCCCCCTTTCCGGTTTCATCGGAGAGTCTGGTAAAAAATCCGTCATCCTCCGCCATGATGTTGACCGGTTGCCGGGCAATTCGCTCGCAACCGCACGCATGGAACATGAATCGGGGATCACTGGTAGTTACTATTTCCGCATGGTTCCCGAAAGTTATGATGAAGGGATCATCCGGGAAATATCGCTGCTCGGACATGAGATCGGCTACCACTATGAAGACCTGACCCTGGCCGGTGGGGATATGGACAAGGCATACGAATCCTTTTGCCGGAACCTGGAGAAATTCCGGAAACTCGTTCCCGTCGCCACCATCTGCATGCATGGAAGCCCGTTGAGCAAATGGGACAGCCGTGCCATCTGGGATAAATACGATTACCGACCGCTCGGCATCACCGCAGAACCCTATTTCGACATCGACTTCAACAAAACCTTTTACCTCACCGACACCG